>CAMOYW010000253.1 GCA_946630405.1 uncultured Clostridia bacterium
GATAATAAAAAGTGCCAAAAGAAAAAGAAAAGTAAACCTTACGGCAGAAAATTTAAAGGGCTTGACATTTGCGGGAGCAAACTCCGAAATGATGAGATTTGAGGGTATGTTTTCAAAAACAACTCTTACACCTCTGAATTTTCCGTAAGGGTCAAAATCAAGGCAAAATCTTTCTCCGTTTGCACTGACATAGCGGCTGTCGGTCTGTTGCCAGGTCTCCGAAAAATTGTCGTCCTTTATGTAAGATGTTACCTTAAGCATGGGATTCTTTTCGGATTTTTCGGCTTTAACGGATAGAACTCTCATACCCTGTTTGGGTACAAATTCAAGAGCGGCGGTCCCCGATGTGAGGCTGAAAGTACCGTCTGCATTTACCGTGGTGTTTTCCGAAAAGGAAAGGGAAAGATTCTTTTGATTTATGGGACTAAAAGCCACTGCCTTGAAATTAAAAAACAAACATTCAAGTATAAACAGCACCAAAAGGGCTGATGTCACTTTTAATGCGAATTTTTTATGTTTTGTTCCCTTGTAGTAGAGAAATAACATAAGTGTAAAGTCAAACATTACGCAAATCAGCGCCATAGCACCTATCCAAGCCGAAGGAGCGGTGCCGGGGAAAGCAAGCGTAAAGTAGGCTATTATTGCATCAAATATCATAAAGAATATTATGAGCAATATACATCCCATTGAAAAGATAAAGATAGTCTGTGTTTTTTCGTTTTTTATGCCTATATTTTCAAAGTATTTTTTAAAAAAAGAAGGTATATGAGGCTCCCTGTCAAAAACAGTGAGCCCGCATATACAAAATGCAAGAGTTGAAAATAAAGGTAATATAATGTCAAAGAGAAGATTGTTCATGTTACTTAGATTCGTGGTATTCTTTTTCGGTGTTTACGTTCCAAATGTTCTTTTTGTCAAAGGAGCCGTTTTTGATCTCTTTTGCGGCATTGATTGCCGTGAGCATGGAGTGATCCATGTTGTTGTATCTGTGCTGACCGTTTCTGCCTACGCAGAAAAGGTTTTCAAAGCCGTCAAGGAAGCTCACTACTTTATCAAATTCGCTGTATGTGTCAAAGTAGGCGGGGTATGCCTTTTTAACTCTTTCTCTGTGGGCATCGAGGCAGGCACCTTTTCTTATGACACCCATTTTGCGAAGTTCTCTTATGGCAAAGCCTATACATTCCTTTTCGGACATATTCCAGAAGCTGTCGCCCTCATCGCAGAAGTATTCAAGTCCTATCCAAACGGTTTCTTCGGGCTTTTGTACCATGTAAGGAGACCAGTTGTTGAATATTTGTATCCTGCCGAGCTTTACGCCCTTATCCTGAACGTATATCCAGCAATCGGGAACGATGTTGGCAAGAGTACGCTTGTTTGTTTTGTTTTCAAGCTCCAGTCTTCTTACAAGCAGACCTACCGTCACAAAATCTCTGTAAGGGAGTCCCGAGGCTATTCTCTTAATGTCTTCGGGAGAAGCTTCGATACCTTCCACAAGGTTTTTAACGGGCATAGAAGAGATGAAAATATCACCCTTTATCTCTTTTTTGCCTTCGGGAGTGTCGCATACCACGGAAACTATTTTACCGTTTTCGGTGTTTATCTTTTCAACGGAATGAGAATAGAGTATTTTTCCTCCCATTTCCTCTATCTTACTTCCGACAAGCTCCCAAAGCTGACCGGGACCGTATTTGGGATACCAGAATTGCTCTATGAGAGATGTCTCGGCATTTTTGTTGTTCTTTTTGCCCGTAAGCTTGGAGAACATATCCTTTACTATGGCTGTAATGGAAAGCCCCTTTACTCTTTGGCTTCCCCAGTCCGCGGATATTTCTCTGGGATGTCTTCCCCAAAGCTTTTCGGTGTAGCCTTCAAAAAACATGGAGTAAAGTACTTTGCCGAACCTGTTTATGTAGAAGTTTTCAAGGTTGTCTTCGGGAAGTTTCGATACCGTTGATTTAAGGTAGCTAAAGCCTGCCTTTGCCGTAGTCAAAAGCCCCATGTTTTTTATGGTGTTTATGTTCATGGTGACGGGGTAGTCAAAGAAATTGTTCTTGTAATAGATCCTTGATACTCTGTCTCTTACAAGCATTACCACATCATCTTTTTCGGGATCGGGACCATTTTTTACAAGAGGCTTTTTTCTGCCGAGCACCTTATCGTCAAACGAAGGCTTTCCTTGTATGGGCATAAGATCCGACCACCATTTCATTATGGTGTCGTCCTTTGAGAAGAACCTGTGGCCGCCTATATCCATACGGTTGCCGTTATACCTTACGGTTTGAGATATACCGCCGAGAACTTTGCTTTCTTCAAGTAAAGTGACCTCAAAATCGGAATTGTCCTTTAAAAGTTCATATCCTGCGGTAAGTCCCGCAGGCCCTCCGCCTATGATTATAACTTGTTTTTTCATGGTGAATACCTTTCTTTGTGTAATTCGAGTTTTATACTATTATACAATTTTTTACACTCTTTTTCAAGCAAAGCGGGAGATTATTTGAATTTTTGGAGAAAAAATAAGTGGAAGTAAAATCTTGCTTTCACTCCCACTTATTTCCTTTAATTTTGTAATGATGCTATAAACTGATCGTAGCAGTCGCCCCAATCTTCTATGGGGTAGGTCGCACCTCCGTTGGTGCTTTTTAAAATGTTGTTCAACATCGTTTCGTTGAGCGCCATAAGCTCCCCCGCGTCTATCGGGCAACCGTTTTGAGAAGCTATGTTGCAAAAATCTTCGATCGGCTCCTTTGAACTTTGTGTAGCAAGTAGTTTTTGCTTTAGATTCTCGTCTTTTAAGGCAAGGGAAAGGAGCTTATCAAGAGCTTGATTTACCGTCATATTATCACCATTCGTAGGGAGTAAGCTGGTATACGTAGTAGTTGAGCCAGTTTGAATACAAAAGACTTGAATGTGCCTTCCAAAGGGAAACAGGCTCTTTGGAAGGGTCATTGTCCATAAAGTAGTTTTCGGGTATGTTGGGGTCAAGTCCCTTTGCAAGGTCTCTTTCGTATTCGTTTT
>CAMOYW010000254.1 GCA_946630405.1 uncultured Clostridia bacterium
TGCAACCTGCTTGAGATATTTGTGGCAGAACCCGCAAAAGACGGCGATACCGAAGAAATTGCTGAATATATGCTCACTCTTGCAAACGATAAGTTGCTTTGCCAAAAATACGGGGATGCCTTCCATAAAAAAGCAAGAATGTGCTTTAGCAGTGCGTCCATGGCAAAGACCCATGCCGATATATACAATAAATTAATAACGGCTCAATCGCCGTCGGAGGAATAAAATGATAGATAAACAGGGCCGACTTTTCGGAAAGCTCAATATTATAGATTTAATTGTTTTTATTATTGTTGTCGCTCTCATTGCGGCGATCGGTGTTCGCTTCACATCCAAAAAGCTTAACCAGGGCGGCGGAAATCCCGCCAAAACGGAGCAATACTGCTATGTAACGTTGTTTTCTTCACTCGTTGTTCCCGAAGTGGGAGATCAGCTTAAAGCCGATATGGAAGCGGGAGAACATCTTGTTGCCAACAACTCATTTACAGATGCCGAGATCGTTTCCGTTGAAGTTGCACCTGCCGCTTATGTAGGTACGAATATCAACGGTGAGGCTGTATACAGCGAGCATCCTCTTTGGAAAGACGTTACCGTTGTTGTAAAGGAAAAGGTCAATCCCTCATCCGTTATACTTAAGGTAGGTAACCAAGAAGTCAGAGTCGGAAACGCATATATTCTTAAAACCCAAAAAGTTGAAACAAACTGTCGTATCAGGGGAATAGAATTTAAAGATGAATAATAATGACGAAAAAGCGGGTGTTTTAAAGGGGAGTATTCTCTTTAGAGCAATATCCGCAATATTTAAAGCCGTAATTAATACATATAACGCAAGCTTCGTCAAAAAAACAATAGCTAAAATCTCTTATGTATTCCGTCAAAGTTTAACTTATAAAGCTTTATCGGGATATATAAACAGAAGACCTTTATACAGAGAAAGTTTTGCTTACAAGGTTATTATGTTTTTTGCCTCATTGACAGATAAATTATTCGGGGCTGTAAATCGAATAATAACCGCAATTATAAGCGGAAGTATAATAGTCGACATCGTAAAAGAAACTTTTTCGACTCCTCAAAGCTTCGGCTTGCTTTCGGGTTTTCTTTTAATGGGTTGCGGCTTTGGCGCAATGCTTTCTTCCGTGATAAAAGGCGCCACAACGCCCTCCGTTATCTTTATTTGCGTGGGAGTGTTCGTATTCGGCGCATTGATAAGCAGTGTTTGCGCTCATATCGACATAATTAAAAACAGCTTTATATACAGATTTTTTGCTTCTGTAATCAATTCATTGAAATAAGTTGGTGACATTTTGAAAATAAAGTACACTTTGTTGATCACCCTTATCGGTATTTTGCTCGGATTTATAGGTGGCAGCTTTGGCGCTATCGCGGTACTCGGATGCCTTGCTCTTGTAACGGGTGCAGTCATCGTACTGTGCGAGCCTTGCATAGCTGTCTGCTTTCTTGCGGGCTACGGCGTGATAGACTGGATATTGCGTCTTTTATCCCCGTCCCTCGCAAGCATTTGGGATGAGGCGTTTTTACTTGGTCTTGTACTTTTATGGATATACAAGTGGATATTCAAAAGAAGTAAAGACGGTAAGCTTTCGGGCTTTAAAACCGCCCCTCTCGATTTACCGATAATAATATACATTTGCACAATGCTTTTTGTGCTTATACTTAACACACAGGATTACAAACTTTCCCTTGAAGGTTTCAGAGCCATAATACAATACACTCTGTGGTATTTTGTGGTACTTCAGCTTGTTGACGGAAAAAAGGACGCAAAACTTATTACAAGCGTGTTCGTTTGTATATGTGCCATTATGGCTGTACACGGCGTGATACAGTTTGCGATAGGCGTTGAAATGCCCGCAGGCTGGGTAGATCAAAACGAAGCGGGAGTAAGAACAAGAGTCTTCTCAATACTTACAAGCCCCAATATATTCGGGTCGCTTTTAGCCCTCGCTTCACCTATGGCTATCGCTCTTGCATTATCTTCAACAAAAGTCAAAGGCAGAGTTTTATACTCTCTTATGGCGCTTGTTATGCTTGCAAGCCTTGTATTTACATTTTCAAGGGGTGCATGGATAGCCTTTGCGGTTGCCGCCGCATTTTACATACTTCTCAAAGATAAAAGACTTCTTGTCCCGGGTATAATACTTGCCGTACTTGTTGTTGTACTTGTACCGAGCGTAGGTAACAGAATAAGCTATATGCTCTCCCCCGAGTACATCGAAAGCTCGCTTAAAGGCGGTAGACTTGTGCGCTGGATCACGGGTGTAAGACTTTTAAGCTTCTACCCCTGGCTCGGTGTCGGTCTCGGTAACTTTGGCGGTGCCGTTGCCATGAACCATGAAATGCAGATACTTCTTGACGCGGATTACGTTAAGACCTTCTATATGGACAACTACTTCCTTAAAACCGCCGTTGAAAGCGGTATAGTCGGTCTTTCGTCGTTTGTGCTTGTAATGTACTGTGTTATAATAAACGGCTGCAGAACCATAAAGCGAGCCGTGTCCCCCGTATCAAAAGAACTTGCCGTAGGTATTACCGCAGGTTTAAGCGGAGTAATTACTCATAACTTTGTGGAAAATGTTTTTGAAACGCCGCTGATGGCGAGTCTTTTCTGGATATTTGCCGCCGTACTTATGAGTATATGGAATTATGAATATAATAAACAAATGGAAACCGTAAAATGATAAAACTATTGATTGCCGGTTATCACGGCTTCGGTAACTGCGGAGATGAGGCTATACTTCAAGCCATGGTCAAAAATATCCGGAATGTTGCCGATGATGTGGAGATAACAGCATTAAGCTACAGACCGGAATTTACAAAAACCGAATACAATATAAACTCCGTTGACAGGTTTAATGCTCTGAAGGTAATTAATGCCATAGCGAGGTGCGATATACTTATATTCGGAGGCGGTACTCTGCTTCAAAACGGCACAAGTACACGTTCTCTTATGTATTATCTCACCATTCTCACACTTGCAAAGAGCGTTTTCC
>CAMOYW010000255.1 GCA_946630405.1 uncultured Clostridia bacterium
GTCATACAGCTTCGACCTTTCGCTTTCTATAAAATCCGAAAGCCTTTGCAAGCTTTCGGCGTCAAATTCGGTATATATCTTGTTTGCCTTTTTTGCATATTCGCTGTTTATTCGGGCGTACCAGTCCTTCATCGAGAAGGTTTCGGGCAGGTCTTGCCAGGTAAAGGAAACGTCTTTCATTTGATATATGTAGTATATCTTTTCATCAAGTTCGTTTACCTTTCCCTTCCATTTCCAGTCCCTTTGCCAATAGTAGGGGATGATGCTTTCTCCGCCGCTTATCCCGCTTTTTACCAGCTTGATTTTAATGTGGTCGTTGCGTGCGGGATTTTGAGGCGTGTTGTTAAGAGAATAAAAAACGCTCTCGTAGGTAGGGCGAAGCATATCTTTGTATTTTGTCCACTCGTTTTCATCGGCTATTTCGGCAAAAACAGCATCGTCGTAGTTATCGCCCCACGAACCGCCGAGATAGTCGCCCGAGGAAAAGCCTTTCAGAAATATGCTCTCTTCGGGCAGAGTGTCGGTGTAGAGCTGCAAATATTCGTCGTTTGTGATGTAGTTGTTGCCGTTTTTAAGCTCTCCGCCGGGCAGGGCATCCTCTATGCCCGTAATGCTTCTTATTAGTCGAGAGGCTCGTCTTTGGGCTCTGCTTGCTTCCGTGGTTATCCTGTCCATGCGGTAGTAGGTGTACACGCTTGAAGCGGTAAAAACCAAAGCAAGAAAGGCGAGTAGGGCAAACCCGTGCTTTAGGTTCACATTTCTCATAAAAGGCACAAAAAGGTAGAGAAAGAAAAAGGCACCGGACATGAGGGAGGGTCTGATATTAAGGTAGGGTGATGCACATAGAAGGATTCCCGTAAGCACAAAGGAAACGGTGCTTGCCCCGAGAGAGGCATTCAGTATAAAAAGCACCGCCGATATGCAAAGAGATGAGTATACGGCAAGTAAAGTGATGTCCCTTGAATAGAGTTCTTTTCCGTTTAGCCTTGCCGCAAAATAGTCCTTTTCCGTTATGAGTATATCCCTAAAGCTAAGTACAACAAGTATCAGCAGGGCAATATATATAATGAGGGCAAGAGCGTATGTTCTGCCGCCTTTTGCATGGGCATAGCCTAAAGAAGCGATGCAAAGGACGCTTGCGGATATCGGGAATATAAGATCGAAACTTACTCCGTTTACGCTGTGCATGAGCAGCAGCATGCCGAGAGAACCGAACAATACCGATATATATTTAACTGTTCTGTTCGATATCAAGCTATCATCTCTCCTCTTACAGATTTTGAAGGTGCTATCGTTTTTGCTCTGTACAGTTCCAAAAGCAGGTCGTATATGTCGTCACGGGAGATCAGGTCACGGCTTTTGTCCGTGCCGTCCGTGTTGTAGAATATTTTAACGGCGATGCCCGAAAAAGTGTATTTGTGTATGTATGCGTAAAGTTTGTCGATATACTCGTCAGTCAGCTCGTCCTTATTCTGTATGCCGACAAGCAGATATTTAAGCTCGCTGTTGCTTTTGTCATATTCTTTTACCCACAGTTCGTCAAGCTGTGCGCTTTTTTTCCAGTGTATTTTTCTCGGCAGATCGCCTTTGTTGTATTCTCTTAATTGCCTTATGTCGCCGTCTTCCTCACCGCTTTGCCCTTTTTTCGCATTTCCGTCGGAAAGCTCGTCATTTTTGAATTTAGACACGGTTGAAAGCTGTTCGGAGGGAAATACTATACATTCCATGCTTTCCGTAAGCTTTTTTTCACAGTAGGAGAGCATAAAGGGGTCGTAGAGCCTGAGCTTTACAAGCTTTAGGGTATATATCCCGTTTTTGTCGGGAATAACGGGTATGTTTGCCGTACATTCTTTTTTGGCACAATATATGCTTGTTTTTTGCTTTTTATCGTTTCCGTAGGTGTAGTAGATCACCGCTTGCGGCAGGATGAAGCCTTTTGTGCTTATTTTAACGGTGGCGTTGTTTTTTTGCCCTTTGTAAAAAATGCCTATATTTATGGGTAAATAAAGCTTTGTCGTAAGCCGATAGAAGAGGGTGAGCGTACCCATTACGACAAACACCGCAAGCATTGCAAGGGCGATGCACATAAGGCGGTAGCTTTCCCTGTAAAGTGCCACATAAAAAACGGCAATAAGCATTGCAATAAATGTTATTCTTCTCATAGTTTCGGAACGGGGACAAAATTTATGATTTCCGTAATTATTCTTTCGGGCGTTGTGCCGCCGAGTCTTGCCTCGTCGGACAGTATCAGCCTGTGGGGAGCGGTAAGGGCAATTGCTTGGCGTATGTCCTCGCCGGTCACAAAGCTTCGGCTTTCCAGAAAGGCTTGTGCCTTTGCCACGGAAAGCGTTACAAGGCTTGCTCTCGGACTTAATCCGAGGCTTATATAGGGTGAATTCCTTGTGGCATTTACTATCGCAAGCAGATATTTGAGCACTTCGGGGACGGCGGTCACGCTTTCACACTCTTTTTTTAATGCAAGAAGCTCCGAGGATGTGACCATGGGCGCTATCTCATCGCAGTTTTTTCTGCCGCCCACACCTTCAAGCAGGGCAAGCTCCGAATTGGCGTCGGGGTAGCCGAGCTTTAAAGATATGGCAAAGCGGTCAAGCTGCGATTCGGGTAAAGGCTGTGTGCCCGCACTTCCTATCGGGTTGTGTGTGGCTATTACCGTAAACGGCTCGGGAACGGCTCTTGTGACACCCTCTGCCGTGACCTTGCCTTCTTCCATTACTTCCAAAAGTGCGGACTGTGTTTTGGGCGATGTCCTGTTTATTTCGTCCGCAAGAAGTATGTTGCAAAATACCGCACCCTCATTGTACACGAATTTTTCTCTTTGCCTGTCGTATACCGAAAAGCCCGTCAGATCCGAGGGCATTACATCGGGAGTAAATTGTATCCTTCCGAATTTCAGCTCCATAGCTTTTGCAAAGGCAAGAGCCATTGTGGTGTTTCCGACTCCCGGTATGTCCTCTAACAGTATGTGTCCGCCGGCGAGT
>CAMOYW010000256.1 GCA_946630405.1 uncultured Clostridia bacterium
CCTTTTTCAAAAGCTTGAAGCTGTGCGTTTTTCTCCTCTTTCAAGGCTAAAATGTACTGAGCAAAAAACTTGTAGGGACACTCGGCGTAGGTTTGAAGCTGTGAGATGCTTGTGGTATAGCCGTCCGCAAAAATCGCATCCACAATATCTCTATCCACGGAATTTGTGCTTTTTATTCCGACTATCGGCTTGTACCGTTTGTCGTACTCATTAAAATAGATATAAACATTGCGGTAAAATTCGTTAAGCACTTCACCTTTTGCAAGCTTTTCGGTAAGCGACGCATAAAGAGGATATTCAGCTGTAACATCCGACATATCTTTTATTTCGGAAGATAAGTACTCCTCGGAAAGATAAGGGAATATGCGCTCCATTGTGTATATTATGTTGGAAGGACGAAGCTCCGAAGAATCCGAATCATAAAGAGGATAGCTTATGTAAAGCTTTTGGGAGGGAGTTGAAAGTGTTCTGTATACCGCAAATTCGTTTTGCGATATTTGATAGCTTTCGCTTACGGGAAGGGAAAATCCCGCCTCACTCATTTTTTCTTTATCCGAGTCCGTGAGTACGCCCTGTTCAAAAACCTTCGGAGGTATTACCCCGTCTGCCGCCCCCATAAGAAAGAGCGCCTTGACTTCCGATAATCTCGACCTTCTGATATCGCCCACCGTAATAACGTTAAGGGAGGGAGAAATAGTGCCTATGCTTGTGGATTCAAGCCCCTCACTTAACATTCTCTTAAAATCTCTCGTGCTTATCCTTGAATCGCCGAACATATCCACAAGTCGTTCCAAAATATCGGTGAACGTTACCCAAAGGCGTTTGCTGACTTCCCTGTACGATGTAAGATTTTCAAAAAGTTCGTCGGTGCTCTCGTTATCAAGCTTTTTTTGCACACCAAGCCTGTCATAGAACGTATACAGAGCTACGCATATTTCACGCACGCTCTTGTCTCTTTTTGAAAATACATCCGTAAGAGGTTGAAGTACATCGACGATCTTTTGGCGTATTTTATTGAGTTCGTCCCTTTCCTCGCCCTTTCCTCTCACACCCGTTTCAAGCCAGAATTTACGCCCCGATAAGCCCGTGGCGGTCAAAAAGCTGTTAAGCCTGTATATCTCAAACATATCTGCGGGGATATATCCGAGCTTTGCAAATTCAAGCACATCCTCGCTCCTCCAGCCGTCGGAATATATTTTAAGGGTGTAAAGTATGTGCTGAATAAACGAATGATTCAGTATTTTGATCCTTTCATCCAAAAAGTAGGGAATATCGTATTGTGACAGCACGTTTGCAAAAAAGGAGCCGTAAGAGTCCATATCCGTGATGACCGCAATATCGTTATATTTGTAATTTTCCTCTATAACAAGCTTTTTTATCTGTTTGCAAACGACACTCATCTCTTCATAAGTGTCGGCACATCTGAAAAGGCGTATCTGCTCGTTTTCCCTATTGTAAGGTGCAGCGTTCCCGTCCAAATAAGCCTTAGTCAGGTATTCAAGCGCGGGAGAGCCTGCGTGCCTGTGATCTTCCGATAAGAATACTTTTTTGCAGTCTGCGCAAGCAGCCGTCAAGGTATTCACGGACGCAAGGATATCCTCAAAAGGGTCGTATATCCTGAGCTTTTTGTTAAGTTCGGCTTTTGATATGGGAAACGTCACCGTAACGTTGAGCGCACCTTTAAACAGCTCCGATATACAGCGCTGTTCCTGCTTTGTAAAGCTGACGAATCCGTCTATCCATATATCCGATTTTTTAATATATTCGGAGTTATTGATGAGATCTGCAAGTATATCGGGAAGCTCATCGGTGGATATGTAGTTTTTTTCGGTCTCGGAGAGATACTCGCCGTACAGCTCGCATATATCCTCCGCTTTGTACTTTAACTGACCTTCCTGTTTTTCGGATAGTTCCGCAAGCTCAAAAGGCAATATCCCGTTGCTTCTCAGCTCCGTGAACGTGGTCGCAAGCTTTTCCGCAAAGCCCTTCCTGTCGGCGGCGCTAACATAGTACTTCAGCTTTCCTTTGCTCTTGACCTTGCCGCAGACCTTCCTTACAAGCATCTGCTTTCCCACGTTATCAAGAGGGATCCTGTTTCCGTTTCCCTCTATTCCGATAAGCTTGTATGCAAGGGTCGTAAAGCTGTACACACCCGCAGTAAGCAGGACATTTACCTTTCCGCTTTCAAGTATTCTTCTCTCGGATGAATAGGTGAACTGCTCGGGACAGATAAATATGCAATTTCTTCCTTTTTCGTAGCTGCTTTCAAGCTCTTTAACACATTGCTCGGTCTTACCGCTGCCCGACTTTCCGAATAAAAATTTAACAGACATTATACCAATTCAAAATCAACCGTCCTCGTTTGGACATCTGCCCTTACGACCTTGATCTTGACCTTATCTCCTATGGAATATTTAATATGCTTTCTTTCACCCGTCAGACTCAGTTCATTTTCGTTAAAAATATAGTTGTCGTCAAGTGTCTTAAGGGAAACCATACCCTCGACCATATTGGGAAGCTCCACATAGAATCCCCATGAGGTAACGGAAGAAATAAATCCGTCGTATTGTTCGCCGATGCGTGAGAGCATATACTCCGTCATCTTGTATTTTACAGCTTCTTTCTCGCAATCGTCGGCTCTTCTCTCGGTTTGAGAACAATGGTCGGCTACTTCGTGTAAACCGTCCCTCAGAGCGTTTGTCTTTTCTTCCGTGAGCCTGTTTTCAAGGAAATTGCTTATTATACGGTGTATGCAAAGGTCGGGATAACGCCTTATGGGTGAAGTAAAATGACAGTAATACTTTGAAGCAAGTCCAAAGTGGATATCAAGCTCGTCACTGTACCTTGCACGTTTCAGGCTTCTTAAGGTAAGCCTTTGTATAAGAGCCTGCTCGGGCTTTCCTGCCACGGCTTCAAGCAAAAGCCTGTATGTCATTGGGAAAGAAGAGCTTCCCTTTAACACATAGTCGAAATGCCCCACCGCTTCTTTCAGAGCCTC
>CAMOYW010000257.1 GCA_946630405.1 uncultured Clostridia bacterium
TTGTCTGCGATAACATTATCTCAAATCTGCTTCAAGTGAATTAATCAGTGTTTCCTTAGTTCATGGAGTCAAGTACATACTCGCCGAACACACTTTCGTAAAGCACTCCGTTTTGTATGAAATAGTCGTTGAGAGCTCTCGCAAAGTCTATGGATATCGTCTTTCTTTCCTTGGCAAGTGTGTCGATCTTTTCGGTGAATTGGGGAGCAGTGAGCGTGCCCGAGTCACAGCTTGTGCACAGCGACCTGACTTTAAGGGTAAAGTTCAGCACATGGGGATGTATGGAACTTGTTTCGCTGCCGGGCTTTAGAGCTTCAAGCTCGGCGCAAAGGGTCATAAGCTCCGAATGGTCGCTTATATTGGGGCTTATTTCTCCGTCTGTGTATGCCATGCCGTAGAAACGCATGAGTGCGTGGTCGTCGTGTTCTATTGCCCATGAGTGTATAAGCCCGAGCTTATCGAAAACGGACTTTAAATATTTTTCGTCCGAAGGTTTAAGCAGACCAGTCGGGTCGGTGCTGTCGTAGTATTTAAGCTCGTCCGTTTCCTCGGATTTGACGGATACACTTGTATCGCCTTTGATTTTGCCGCTTTCTATAAGTTCTTTTTCCTTTTCCTTTGCTTCTTTGTCAAGCAATGCGGGGGATTTGATGCTCACAAGCTTTGCGTCGGCATCCCAGCCTACCTGCGCACCCGTAGTTTGAGCGATGGCTCTTAACGGAAGATAGAAGCGGTCGTCCATGATACGGGGAAGTACCGAGGTGTCAACGGGTATTTCAAGCCCTGAAGCTTTACTGAAGGCTATTATGTCGCTTTCAGATACCTGCACTCTTACTCCGTTGCCCGAAAGAAGGGCAGAGCGTGTATTTGCATCCCAGCTGATACCGAAACCGAGCTTTTCAAAAATACTTCTTAAAGGGACCATGGTCCTTGAGTCTACTATTTTAGGCTGAGCATCGGGAAATTCCAGAGTTTTTCCGTCAAATTCCACCTTTACAGCGGAGTCGGCATATATGTTTGCTGTGAGCATCGAGCTTAGGCAAAGCCCGAGTAAAATATTTTTGATCTTCATTTTTAACTCCTATAAACAGTGATCATTCACCGCGTTCAAATGTTTTCGTGTATAAAATCTTCCAGCTTTGAAATATAGTATTCGCCTTTTTTGAAGTCCGAGATCCCGTCAAGGCTGTACGAGATGTAGTCTTGCAGCTCCTTGTGCGACATATCTATCGGTAAAGAATACAGAAATCTTTGCTTTATAAATTTTTTGAGGATATTCGGCAGATGAGCAACGGATTCTTCCATATATTGGATAAACTCCTTTATAAGCCCGTCTAAATCTGCGGGGGGCTCGATACAAGGAACGTTATTTTGCAGGTACGCATATTCTTCTTCGTATAAACGGTTGAAAAGATCGTGATATTTGTCGTTTTCATTCTCTTGCAAAATAAAGTCTACGGGGTCGGCATCACTTAACCATTCGGAAATTTCTTTCCTTTTGGAGAAAATGAGCGCCTCGTATTTGGTCAAAGCCTTCTCTTTGTCTTTTGAGCCAACTTCATCAAGGAAGGCGGTACATTCCTTGATATCTTCTTCATCAAGTTCGTTTAATGCATTTAAGGAGGAGGCAAGGGCGAAAAGTATCTCCCTGCTTATGTAAAGGACATCCATATCCCGCTCTGTATCGATCACATCGCTGTTGACCTCGTTTTTAAGGCGTGTTATTTCATCTATCGGATAGTTTTTCTCTTTCAGGGAGTTAAAGCGGACGGTGTATTCGTCAAGCTTCGGGAACAAAGCCCGTACATTTCCGCCGGGTACCGAATAAAATGATGGTTTAAGAGCGCCTTCCATGTAGCTTGCCGCCTCTTCAAGAGGTATGTCGGTATACATTTTCGTTAAAGAGGCGTAAACGAGTTCATTGTATTTTTCCCGTGTCATTCTTAGGGGGAGAAGGCATAATGTTTCCGAAGCATCACATTCGTCGTTTTCGATCATATTGTAAAGCTTCTCTTTTACATTTGCGACCCTTACTTTAAATGCCGTTTCGTTTGGTGTATTTGATGAATAGGCATAGCTGTAAAATCCGAGAATATCGTTTAATCTGTCGAGACATTCGTATATTTCGTTATATTTACCTATATATGAAGGAAGTCTGCCTTTTATTTCTTCAACTTTTTCAATAAGTTCTTTTCTTCCCTCTGCGGTATTTATTTTTGCGGGGATCATTTCGGCAATAGAAGCGGTCTCATCACCGAAATAATTTATGTCACCTCTTTGGGAAGAGACTTCGTCTTTGCTGTCGGTCAAAAATGTTAAAATTCCCTTTTTTATAAGGCAAAAAGCAAATGATTTGAAGTCGGGATTTTTCATGGTATTATCCTCGTTTAGAGCTTTCTTTGCTTAAAGCGGTCATTTTCGGCTTTGTTGAAGAATATTTTGATACCGTCTTTAAGGGCTTCTATATCCTTGCAAAATGCCGTCTCGTAAGGTGAGTGCATGGAAAGAAGAGGAACACCGCAGTCAAGTACCTCCATGCCTCTTGCGGCAAGTTCAAATGCTATCGTGCCGCCTCCGCCGAGGTCTATTTTACCGAGTTCGGATATTTTAAAAGGTACATTTCCCTCTTCAAAAAGTCTTGTGACATACCAAAGGTATTCCGCATTTGAGTCGGAGGCGTGGGATTTGCCTCTTGCACCCGTGTATTTGTTTATGGAAATACCCTCGCCGAAGAAAGCACAGTTGGTTTTGTCCATTACATCGGAATAGAGCGGGTCGAATGCGGCAGTTACGTCCGATGAAAGTGCAAGAGAGTTGTAGAGGCATTTCTCAACGCAGTAGGGTGAAAGTTCGCCCGATTTTTCGCAAAGTTCGAGAATAAAGCGTTCAAGTACGGTGGAATTGATACCCGTGTTACCTACTGAACCTATTTCCTCTTTATCTACGAAGCCCGCTACCGCTGTTCCTATCGGCTCAGATTCAAATAA
>CAMOYW010000258.1 GCA_946630405.1 uncultured Clostridia bacterium
AAAGCTCCGATATGATTTTTTCGTGCTTTTTGAGAACGGAAGCATCATCATCTACGATAATAACTCTCATCTTTTTCCCTCCTCATAAGCACCCACAGAACGAACCTTTTGGTTCTTCCTTTCCTCCGGTGTCATGGAAAACGGGTCCGATTCTCCTACCACGAGTGTATCTCCGTCATTTAATGCCGCTTCTCTGAGTTCTCCCGCATTCAGATCCGCTATAACAAGTGCCGCAAAACGATCGTAATTGTCATCATCTATTATCGGAAAGTGGTGTGCCATTCGATACCAGTGCTTAGAATCAAAGCCTGCGGAGCCTATATAAAGTCTGTCCGCCGTTTCTGCAACATCATCCACCCCTGCGGGTTCACCCACTTCAAGCCCTCTCTCCTCACAAAAAAGCATGGCATAGGTGCGAAGTATTTTATCCCTCACGGTGTCGCCGTTAGCCTCGGGTGATGTGTCCATTATTTCGTAATAATAATTGCGTGCTTCCTCACTGTCGTCAAAATCAACTATCGCATCGTAAAATCGTTTATCTATATATCTGTTCGCCATAATGTACCTCCTTGCATTTTCCTTATAATACCACAAATACGAGGTACAGTCCATACTTTTTGTATTTATAAGCCCCACTCAAATACCGCAAGGCGGTTATTGAAATTTTTGGCGACAAGGGCAAAGAGTTTACCTCTGACGGAATACTTTTTCATCTCATCGTTGTAGCTTTGCTCCGATACAACTTTAAGCCTCGGCTCAAGAGGGATATACTCCTCGGCGGTTTTTGTGCCCCATCCGAAACTTGCGTTTGTATGCTTAACACAGTCATGATGCTTTGTGCCGTACTTTTCAAGCATTGGCGAATGAAGCTCCGCAAGCAAAAATCCGCTTTCAAAGCTGTCACAGAGCATATTTAAACAGGTCTTTACCTGCTCCTTCGAGAAATATTCAAGCACGCCCTCCATTATAACAATAGTTTTTTCCGCTTTGGGAAGCTGCTTTGTCCACTCGCCGTCAAGAGCGCTTCCTCCCATCATGGTGCAACGCTCCCTATCGGTATATACCTTTCTTCTTACTTCTATCTGGTCGGGAAGATCCACATCCACCCATGTTATCCTTCCGTTATCCACCTGTATAAACTTATCGTCAAAACCGCATCCCAAATTGATACACAGTGCGTACGGGTACTTTGCGATAAGTTCTTTCAGCTTCCTTTTGAACATAAGAGTACGTGCCACCACTCCCTCATGTGACAAAAAAGGATCGTATTTGCTCACATCCACTCCGAGCGTATCTATTATCTCCTTCGCTTTAAGATCCACTATTCGAGGTTTTTTCTTTGCCGTCTCGCTTGCTTTTATCGCAAGCGGTATAAGTGCCGTTTCCTGCACATCTCCAAAAGTCAAATTCATATATAAGCTCCTTTCTTTTTAGTTAGCTTATGCTAACTATACTATATTTTACGCCAAATGTCAAATACTATTGACAGAAAAATGATGTTGATGTAAAATCAAGTTAGTTAATGCTAACTTGATTCGGAGGTAAAAATGTCAAAAAAAGCATCGGAATTTCAAGAAAAAATAATGCCTGTCATATACAGCGGCAAAGGAATATTTAAACCTCTTAACACGGGGAAAATCGACGAAAACGTAAAATGTGTGCGTGAATACATCGCAAATATATTCTTTTACACCAAAAACAACACGACAATAATGATAGATGCGGGCTACAACTACCCTCGCCTGCGTGAAAAAATGCTATGGCTCGGTCTTGAACCCGAAAACATAAAGCACATACTTATAACTCACCAGGATACCGACCATGTAGGTGCCGTGGAGGAGGACAGCGACGGTCTTTTTAAAAACGCTGCATTATACATAGGTAAAGAGGAAAACCGCTACCTTACGGGCGAAAAGAAACGCAAGGTAATGTTCGGGCTGTACACCCTGCCCCATGTCACCATCAACAACGAAAAAAAGCTCTTAAACGACGGTGATATTTTTTACATAGATGATATAAAAATAGAATGTTTTCTGGTACCGGGACACACATTCGGACACATAAACTACCTTATAGACAATAAATACCTGTTTACTGGCGATTCCCTTTGGCTCGGTGCCGACGGCGGTTACAGCTTTATAAACGCTCTTGCCGAGGACAACGCTCTTGCCATCCGCTCTCTTACTTCTCTTAAGATAAAGCTGAAAAAACGCAGTGTAACACCTGTTGTCATAACGGGACATACGGGCTGGACAGACGATTTTGACTTTGCTTTTGCTCACACCGACAGATATTGCAATTCCTTTTTAAGGCAAAAGCCTAAAGACCCCAAAGCGCCTTTCAACGGCTACAACGAAAAGGACGACACAAAGGAAAACAGCACGCAATACCTCGAAAAGGCGACCATGCTCACGCCCCAAAAGGCAAACTTTTGGGACAAAACCGCCAAAATATACGACTTGTTTTCGGAAGGCTTTAATAAAAATGTCAACCGACAGCTTGGCGAAAATATCGCTAAATTGCTTGACCCTTACGATACCGTGCTTGAATGTGCCTGCGGTACGGGAACGATAAGCAAATATATCGCTCCCAAATGCAAAAAGCTCATTGCTACCGACCTATCCGTTGAAATGCTGAAAATTGCACGAAAAAAATGCAAAAATTTCAATAACACAAGCATAAAAAAAGCCGATATAACCTCTATCCCCGTAAAAGACAACAGTTTTGATACGGTAATTGCCGCAAATGTGATACACCTTGTTGACGAACCCGAAAAAGCGATAAACGAACTTTTCAGAGTATGCAAACCGAACGGAAAAATCATTATCCCGAACTATGTCAATAAAGGTACAAAAGGTACAGCAATGTATTTGCAATTATTGAAAAAAGTGGGTGCAAATTTCAAAAAGCAGTTTACCTTTGAGGAATTTAAAGACTTTTTAAATGAAATGAACATCGGTACTGTAAGCTATAA
>CAMOYW010000259.1 GCA_946630405.1 uncultured Clostridia bacterium
AGTACAAAGTCGGGATCGGGACTTCTGGCAGCCATTGTAATTACAGCCACATCCACATTTGCGACCCTCGGGCGTATGAGATGATTAAAACGAGGCTTTATCTCATTCAAAGCTCCCGTTGCACATGTTTCATCAAGCACATCTATCACCACATTGTCACCTACGGTCGGCGTAAGGCGAGCTTTACGAAATCGTCCTCTTGCACTACATTCATAAGAACCGTCATCACATTCCACGGTATATATACCGCCTATCCCTTTTATTATCCTTCCTGTTTTTATCATTCTGCTATTCCTGAGTTACCGTAAGGGTAATATTGTTTCCTTCGACCTTTTGAGCCACTCTCTGATTTAAACGTGCACAGTAAAATGTTTTGCTCGCTTCATCGGGAGCGAACCCGTAAAACTGCAATAAAGCATAGTATGCTTCCAGTCTTGTGTATCTTTCGTTCTGATTTACTCTGTTATCAAGAGTATATTTATAGGAATATCCACCCGATATTTTACTTTTTGATACCAAGGTATATCCCTTAACACAGCCGAAATCGGGAACATTTATAAATTCCGCATAATTTGACATATCGCCCATAAAAGAGTTTTGATCGCAGCTTACGGCAGACATATATTTATCGTAGTAAAGTATTGCCGCTTTACTCTCTTCATCCCAATAAATGCTTGCATCTATTATCTCGGAGATCTCTCTTAACGGAAGATATAAAGAGCCGTTTATAATTCTTTGAGGCTGTTTCATTCTGCGCATTTTCCCGTTCACATAAATGTATATCTGTCCCACGGGTATCTCTAAGGAAAACCTGTTGTCTTTTATATACGCTCTTTTGGTGTCCTCATCCCACTTTATGTTAAAGCCAAGCTCGCTGAAAGCACCTCGCACGGGAACAAATGTGGAATAGGACTGTATAACTCCGCGAGTTGTCGCCATAACGGGCACATTCAACATCAGTGTAACACAAAAAAACGCAACTAATAGCTTTAAATTTCTCATCTTACTATCCGCAAAACAAGACTGCAGAAAATCTACAGCCTTGTTATATCTATTATTCCTCTTCTTCGTCGTTTTTAAAGTATTTTTCGTATCCTACAGTTTCAAGCCTGTCCGCCTTGGATTCCACATTAAGTGCCATAGTATGCTTGTAATTTGCAACTTTTTCGGCAAGTCCCTCGTCAAATGCAGCAAGTATCTGCACAGCAAGAAGACCCGCATTTTTAGCGGCATTTATGGCAACGGTCGCCACGGGAATTCCGGGCGGCATCTGTACTATTGAGTACAGAGAATCGAGTCCGCTGAGATTGCTGGACTTAACGGGTACACCTATTACGGGAAGTGTTGAAATGGCGGCAGTCATACCCGGAAGATGAGCCGCTCCGCCCGCTCCCGCAATAATAACCTTTATTCCTCTGCCTCTTGCACCTCCTGCATAGTTATAAAGCCTCTTAGGTGTTCTGTGAGCCGAAACTATGGTCATTTCATATTCTATACCGAATTCTTCAAGCACAGCCGCCGCTTCGCTCATAACGGGAAGATCGGAGTCCGATCCCATAATAATACCTACCTCTACCATTATATCACTCTCCTTTTATTTGAATGTAATCATACGCTTTGTCGGCAATTTCATTAGCCTGTTCAACCGTGTCGGCTACGACCGTCAAATGTCCCATTTTTCTTCGGGGCTTGGATTCCGACTTTCCGTATATATGTACGCATACACCTTTAAGTTTTAACGCATTATAAAGCCCGTATACGGTACTTTTTCCGCTACCTTCACCGAGAAGATTGACCATAACTGTCGGAGAAAGCAGCTTAGTAGAACCCATGGGAAGACCGACTATCGCTCTTATATGGTTTTCAAACTGACTTGTGACACAGCCTTCTATCGTGTAGTGACCCGAATTATGAGGCCTTGGAGCCACTTCATTTACAAGTATATCGTTATCTTTTGTAACAAAAAGCTCCACACAAAACATTCCTATTCCGTCGAATACTTCAAGGACCTTTTTCGCAACCTCCATAGCCTTTAAAGAAGCTTCTTTGGGGATATCGGCGGGAACGATGGTTTTATGAAGTATGGAATTTCTGTGTCTGTTATCGCCTACGGGATATACGGCGACATCGCCGTTCAGCGACCTGCACGCAAGTACGGAAGTTTCAAGCCTGAAGTTTACAAGCTTTTCCGCCATAAGGGGTATTTTACCCTCACCGAGTTCTTTATAAGCTCTTTCAATATCTTCCTCACTAAACACAAGGGAATTGCCTTTACCGTCATATCCGCCGAGTCTTGCTTTAAGCATGTAGGGATAGCCGTATGTATCGCCCGCCGCTTTCATATCCTCTTTGCTGTCTATCTCAACGAAATCGGGACAAGGGATACCCGCACTCTTCATAGCTTCTTTTTGAGTGAGCTTATCCTGTATTATCTTTAAACTTTTTGCGGTGGGATATATCTTATAACCCTTTTGTTCAAGCTTCATCAAAGCATCGGCGTTTATATGCTCAAATTCATATGTAAGCACATCACACTTTGAAGCAATTTCTTCAAAAGCTTTTTCATCCGTAAAGTCCGCAACAATATGTTCATCACATATACTGTGTGCGGGACAATCCGGCGTAGGATCGAGCACGAGTGCATAGAAACCCATTTTTTTGGCTTCAAGCAGCATCATTTGACCGAGCTGACCACCGCCTATAATACCTATTTTTTTATCCAAAAATGTAGATTTCAAGGTACATTACTCCGCTTTGCTTAAATCAAGAGTATCTACTACGGTAAGACCCTTTTTAATTGTAGCTGTTTTAGTTTCTCCGTCCCAATCGACCTTAGCTCCGACAGCCTCGGAAACGGCTCTTAAGGGGATAACAAAATGTCCTTCGACGATCTGCTGAGGAACATCGGGAGTAACCGTTTTACCGTCGACAGTAAAGCTTTCCTCACCTGCGGATATAACAATCTCGGAA
>CAMOYW010000260.1 GCA_946630405.1 uncultured Clostridia bacterium
CGTTGTGTCGGGGCCTTCGGGCTGCGGCAAGGGTACTGTTTGCAAAGAACTTGTGAAAGACGGGCGTTTTTGCGTGAGTATTTCCGCCACATCGAGAAAGCCCCGAGATGATGAAGAGGACGGCGTCAGCTATTTCTTTAAAACAAGGGAAGAGTTTGAAAAGCTCATAGAAGAAGATATGCTCATAGAGTATGCCGAGTATGTGGGAAATTATTACGGCACACCGAAACGCTTTGTGGAAGAAAAGCTTTCGGAGGGTGTGAACGTTATACTTGAGATAGAGGTGCAGGGGGCTATGAAGATAAAAGAAAAGTTCCCCGAAGCAAAACTTTTGTTTCTGCTGCCTCCGTCAATATCGGAGCTTGAAGCAAGGCTTCGAGGCAGAGGTACCGAAAGCGAAGAAGCGATAGTCAAAAGACTGCAAAAAGCCAGAACCGAGCTGGGGTACCTCGGTCAATACGAATATTTTGTTGTAAATAATACAGTCGAACAGGCTGTGGAGGATATAAAAGGAGAATTATTATGTTAAAGCCGTCATACGCTGAATTAATGGATGTACTGAACAAAAATTCACAAGAGGATGTAACAAGTCGTTACACGGTGGTTATCGCCGCCGCAAAGAGAGCGCGTCAGCTCATAGACGGCGATGAAACCATGCTTGATGAACCGATCGAGGGAAAGCCTCTTTCCGAAGCCGTTGAGGAAATAAGAGAGGGAAAGATAAAAATAGTTCCCGAGGGCGAAGGCACAGTGGTCAAGCCTCGCAGAAAGATAAGAGAAGAAATAAAAGAAGAAGTGACCGCTTCAACGTCCGTCGCAAGGACAGAGACCAATTACGACGTTCTTTTTGACAATATCGATGATGAAGAGGAAGAAAAGGAACTTTCCGATTCCGATTTTGACGAGGACTCCGTAGAGGAACTTGCAGAGCTTGACGGTGAAGCGGAGGAGGAAACCGATGAGCAGTAATATTTCCCTTAAGGGAAGAGATTTTCTTAAAATCTCCGATTTTTCGGCAGATGAGTTGGAGTATCTTATAGACCTTGCCGCAGAGCTTAAGGCAAAGAAAAAAGCGGGAGAGTACGACCCTTGTCTTAAAGGAAAAAATATAGCACTCATATTTGAAAAAACGAGCACCCGTACACGCTGTTCTTTTGAAGTGGCAGCCTACGATCTCGGAATGGGCGTTACATATTTGGATCCTTCCGGCTCGCAGATAGGCAAAAAGGAAAGTATTGCCGATACCGCAAGAGTTCTTTCCCGTATGTATGACGGGATCGAATACAGAGGTTACGGTCAGAGCATAGTGGAGGAACTTGCGAAGTACTCGGATGTTCCCGTGTGGAACGGACTCACAAATGAATCTCACCCTACGCAGATAATTGCCGATATGCTTACAGTTAAGGAGCATTTCGGAAAGCTTGCGGGTCTTAACTTCGTATATATGGGCGATGCAAGGTACAATATGGGCAATTCCCTTATGGTGGCTTGCGCAAAGCTTGGTATGAACTTTACAGCCTGTACAAATAAAGCATATTTCCCCGATAAGAAGCTTGTTGAAACATGCGAACATATCGCAAAGCTTACGGGCGGAAGTGTAAAGCTTACGGAAAGCGTTGAAGAGGGTATAAAGGGCGCAAATATCATCTATACCGATGTATGGGTATCTATGGGTGAACCAGACGAAGTGTGGAAGGAAAGAATAGATGCTCTTATGCCGTATCAGGTAAATAAGTCCGTGATGGATAAGGCTGACGAAAATGCGATATTTATGCACTGTTTACCTTCTTTCCACGATTTGAATACGGGTATCGGAAAAAATATTTTTGAAAAGTTCGGTATTTCCGAAATGGAAGTGACGGATGAAGTATTCGAGTCCGAAAAATCTCTTGTGTTTGAAGAGGCGGAGAACAGGATGCACACGATCAAGGCGGTAATATACGCTACACTTATGGAGCAGAACAATGGATAAAAAGGTTATTTACAGTGCCATGCAGCCTTCGGGAGTTCCTTCTCTCGGAAACTATCTCGGAGCACTTAAAAACTGGAAAAATTTACAGGATGAATTTAACTGCATATTTGCCATGGCAAATATGCATGCCATAACGGTAAGGCAGGATCCCTCGGAGCTTAAGAAAAACACGAGAAATTTGCTTGCGCTTTTTCTTGCCATAGGGATAGATCCCAAGGAGCATATCGTCTATGTTCAGTCCGATGTCAGGGCACATGCCGAAATGAGCTGGATATTGAACTGCTATACTTACATGGGCGAGCTTCAGAGGATGACGCAGTTTAAGGACAAGTCCGCAAAGCATGAGGACAATATCAATGCGGGGCTTTTTACCTACCCTGTACTTATGGCGGCGGATATTTTGCTTTATCAAGCGGATCTTGTGCCCGTAGGGGAAGATCAGCGCCAGCATCTTGAGATAACAAGAGATATTGCCGAAAGATTTAACAACATTTACGGGGATGTATTTACCATACCCGAGGGTTATATACCCAAGGTGGGCGCAAGGATAATGGGGCTTCAAAATCCCGAAAGGAAGATGAGCAAATCCGAGTCCGACAACCCCAACAACGTAATATACATACTTGACGATCTTAACAATATTGCCAACAAAATAAAGCGTGCCGTTACCGATTCCGATACCGAGGTGCGTTACGGCGAAGATAAGCCGGGTATAAGCAATCTTTTGAATATATACGGTGCCGTTACCGGTAAGAGCATTGAAGAAGCTGAGGCGGATTTTAAAGGCGCAAATTACGGCGAATTCAAAAAATGTGTGGCAGATGCCGTAGTTGAAGAACTTCGCCCCATACAGGAGCGCTTTAAAGAGATCTCCGCAGATAAAGAATATCTCAATACGGTTATGGCGGAAGGTGCCGAAAGAGCATCCAAAATAGCCGACAAGACCCTTGCAAAAGCAAGAAAAAAGGTCGGTTTTGCGGTAAGGTAAGGAAATCGA
>CAMOYW010000261.1 GCA_946630405.1 uncultured Clostridia bacterium
CCTTCATAGACAACTTTGAAGATCAGCTTGTAGGAAAGAACGTGGGAGACGATGTTGAAGTTAACGTTACTTTCCCCGACAACTACGGTCAGAAGGATCTTGCAGGCAAGGCTGCAAAGTTTGAAGTAGAGATCAAAGATATAAAGGTCAGAGAGCTTCCCGAACTTGACGATGAATTCGTACAGGACACGACAGAGCTTGAAAGTGTTGAAGAATACAGAAACGACATTATTGGCAAGCTTATAGTATCAAAGAAGGAGGCTGCAAAGGATTCTATGGAATCTCAGCTTCTTGATGCGCTTGTTGAAAATTGTGAGATGGACGTTCCCGAAGTTATGATCGATAACGATGTTGAGATGAAGATAGGCGACTTTGAGAGAAATATCCGTCAGCAGGGTCTTACACTTGAAAGATATCTCCAGTTTATGGGTCAGGATCTTGATGCCATGAAGGCAGCTTATAAGCCTATGAGCACAAAGCAGGTTAAGGCAAGACTCGCTCTTGAGGCTGTTGCAAAGGCAGAGAATTTTGAAGTAAGCGAAGAGGATCTTAAGGAAGAGACCGAGAGGATCGCAAAGGCATACGGAATGGATGCCGAAAAGCTTGCAGGTGTGCTCAGAGATGAGGACAAGGAAAATATGACAAAAGACATCCAGGTTCAGAAGGCACTCAAGTTTATTGAGGAAAATGCTACGGTGGAAGAGCCTGCAAAATAATAAGGGAGGGCTTATATGAGTCTTGTACCTATCGTAGTTGAAAAGACTACTGCGGGCGAACGCTCGTATGATATATACTCCAGACTTCTTCAAGACAGAATAATCTTTCTTGGAGAGGAAATAAACGACATTACCGCAAATCTTGTGGTGGCACAGCTTCTTTTTCTTGCGGCAGACGACCCCGATAAGGATATAAACCTTTATATCAACTCTCCCGGCGGTTCGGTGACTGCGGGTATGGCTATATATGACACTATGCAGTACATCGCTCCCGATGTATCCACGATATGTATAGGAATGGCGGCAAGCATGGGAGCTTTCCTCCTTGCGGGTGGAGCAAAGGGCAAGCGTTATGCGCTTCCCAATTCCGAGATAATGATCCATCAGCCTTTGGGCGGTGCGAGAGGTCAGGCTACCGACATCAAGATTCAGGCGGAGCAGATACTCAAAATTAAAGCGAAGATGAATAAAATGCTTTCCGAAAATACGGGAAAGCCCATCGAGCAGGTGGAAAGAGATACCGAAAGGGATAACTATATGTCGGCAGAAGAAGCTCTTGCATACGGGCTTATAGATGCCGTTGTGACCAAACCCGAGAGGAAGGATCAGAATGTCACCGAAGATAAATGAAAAAACACTGAAATGCTCTTTTTGCGGTAAAACACAGGACCAGGTAAAAAGGCTTGTGGCAGGCAATAATGTATTTATTTGCGATCAGTGTATAAATTTATGTTCCGAGATAATAGAAGAAGAAAATTCTTATGAAGCTCGTCCCGATTTTAGGGATGAACTTCCCACACCGGAGGAGCTTAAAAATCATCTTGACGAATATGTTATAGGTCAGGAAGATGCGAAAAAGTCACTTTCCGTTGCGGTATATAATCACTACAAAAGAATATCGGGCGAGAGCTTTACCACAGATGTGGAGGTACAAAAGAGTAACATACTTATGGTAGGGCCTACGGGTGTAGGTAAGACCATGCTTGCACAAACGCTTGCAAAGCTCATAGATGTTCCTTTTGCCATTGCCGATGCCACTTCTCTTACGGAAGCGGGCTATGTGGGCGAGGATGTTGAGAACATTCTTTTAAAGCTCATAATGGCGGCTGATTACGATATAGAAAGAGCAGAAAGAGGTATCATCTACATAGATGAGATAGATAAGATCGCACGAAAGAGCGATAACCCTTCCATTACAAGAGATGTAAGCGGTGAGGGCGTTCAGCAGGCTTTACTTAAGATACTTGAGGGAACCGTTGCAAATGTTCCTCCTCAGGGCGGTAGAAAGCATCCTCATCAGGAATTTTTACAGATAGATACGACCAACATTCTTTTCATCTTAGGCGGTGCCTTTGCGGGTATCGAAAAGGTTATCGAAAAGAGAGTAAACAACAAGGTCATAGGTTTCGGAGCGGAAGTAAAGTCCAAGAAAGAGCTTATGGACAGCGATATACTTAAACAGCTCGTTCCTCAGGATCTTCACCATTTTGGACTTATTCCCGAGCTTATAGGACGTATGCCCGTAGTGGCTACCCTTGACAGCCTTAATGAAGAGTCTCTTGTGAGAATACTTACAGAGCCTAAAAATGCCATCACCAAGCAGTTCAAGTATCTTATGGAGCTTGACGGTGTACAGCTTGAATTTGAGGATGAGGCGCTTACAGCCATTGCTCATAAGGCTGTGGAGCAGGAAACGGGTGCAAGAGGTCTTCGTGCCATTGTTGAGGGATTTATGCGTGATGTAATGTATGAGCTCCCTTCCGATACTACAATTGAAAAATGTATTATCACCAAGGCTACCGTAGAAGGTACGGAAAAGCCACGCTACATAGTAGGAAACGGAGAAAGACTTGTTCCCATTCCGAAAAAGAAGCGTTCAAGAAAAATAGCGGAATCTTCCGCAGGTTAATAATTAGGGACCCCTGCAGGGGTCCTTTTTTGGAGGTATCTATGAAATTTATAAAAAAAGCGGTTTGCGTGCTTACGGCTTACACCATGTTTGTAACTCCCGTGCTTGCTTTTACCGATGTGGAAAGCGGTGCGTGGTATTCAAATACGGTTGAAAATATGTCGGAAAAGGGCTATTTGTCGGGCTACAATGACGGAAGCTTTAGACCAAATAACACTATATCAAAAGCGGAATTTACATCTATCGTGGCAAGGCTCGCAGGTCTTACGAGTGTGACGGGAGGAAGCGGACACTGGGCATCGGGTACCAT
>CAMOYW010000262.1 GCA_946630405.1 uncultured Clostridia bacterium
CTCCACTTCGGTTAAAAGACCCCTCCGCCCCTTCGGGGCACCTCCCCTATTAAGGGAGGTGATTTTTTGTGTTCATCTTCTGTTATTTGTTTGAAGTCTATTTATTATACATATAAATGTATCGCTAACGCCTACGTCCCGCTCCCTTAATAGGGGAGCTGTCAGCCGTAGGCTAACTGAGGGGTCTTCACTTGACAAACCCCAATCCCTATGCTATAAATAGCCATATCTACCTTTTTCCATATTCCTAATACTTAAGCATATCGAAAAAAACAAATATGAGGTAACATATGAAAAAAAATGCTGTATTATATATTTTTCTTGCTATCGCCTTATGCGGCATCGGATATGCTTTATACGGCATATATCGTGAAAGTCACGATGTTCAAATTGCCGAACAGTCATCCGATATATTCAAAAGTTACTCACTTGCCGTACAGCTTGATTCGGGCAAGAGCGAAGAGGCTTTTTCTTCTTTTACTCAAAAACTTGCCGAAATGCAAAAGCAAAACTCCGACATTATCGGTTGGATATATATCCCCGGCACTCATATAGACTACCCACTTTTACAGGGGCAGGACAATTCCTTTTACCTGACCCATGCCGCCGACAGATCCTTAAGCCCTGCAGGCTCCGTATTTATAGATATGAACGGCTTTGCGGACAATACCTTGATTTACGGTCACAATATGGGGCGTTCAAGTAACGTAATATTCCACGATATCACCAATTTATCGGATAAGGCATGGTTTGACAAAATTCAGAACGGCTATATCATAACCGAAGACAAAGTCATAAAGCTTGACTTTTTTGCCTACGCCCTCACAAAGTCGGGCACGCCGTTTTACTCGTCTACACCCGATTTAGAATATATAAAACAAAACTCTTTATATTTCAGAGACACATATACGGGCGGCAAAACATTCACCTTATCCACCTGTGCCTATGACTATAAAAACGCCCGTGCGGTGCTTGTGGCTGAAATACGATAACTTCAATTTACTCCCTCGGAAAGATCCGAGGGAGTTTTTTATTAATACTCTACAAAGAAATATTAATGTAGATCTGAAATATTACAAAGCCCTATCACGAACCGGAAGGTGTTGTGGTTACATTTTTGCCCATGTCATCTTTGCTATTTCGGCATTATCCATAGTCGCTGTTCCGCTTGCAGCTGTAATATTACTATTTTCAGAAGCATCTACAACCCAACCTGTAGTAGGAGCTACAGGTGTAGCAGATTCTTTTCCGCTCTGATCCTTTGTAACCTGAACAGATTCAAGGTTAACATTAAGGTCGAAGTCAAATGCTATGAAATCGTTCTGTGTAGCACCCTTATCAAGCTGAACTGCATTTACCAGAGCATTGGAAGCAGTACCCGATTCAAGATCGTTAGTGTAGTAGAAAGTATACTTACCGTTATTATCATTTATCGGTTGCCACTTGTCGGCTGCAGTACCATCACCTATATTCTGAAGTTCAACATTTATTTTCAATGTAGAATCGGCAGGATCATTCTGTTTTATCTCAAAGTAAGGATTGATGGTGCCAAACGGTGAATTTGCTGCTGTGGAAGGTTCATTATATGTCCATGTGAAATTGTCGTTGTGGAGCGTAGTTTCCTTTGCAGAGAATACTTTTACTTGTCCAATAGCTGTCTTAAATTCATCACCGGTAAGTCCTGTTAAACCAGGAATATAGACATTTGAAGCTTTTCCCGTCACTCCATTACCGACGGTTCCATCATTTTTAGTCTTTAATGCATAATAAGTATCACTACCATCATAATAGTAACCGCTATATTCTATATTATTCTTATTCACATTACCATCTGTACCTAAATCATAGTTTCTGCGGAATATAAATAACCCCGATTCGGTAGGTGTAAAGCTTTCACTATCCACGAGTTCTACCTTTGTTCCATCTCCATCGAAACTGGTTCCGTTTATCACAGTAGTCCCATCACCTTGATTTGATTTAAACGTATAATTACCACCGGCATGTATAAGTTCGCCGGTTTGAAGGGAAACTCTTTCACTCTGCCCATCTGTTTTAGCCGTATTATTCAGAACTTTGTAGTATGTATTTACACTTCCTTCTGTACTCATCTTTGTCAATCCAACTTTGGTGAATGTAGCATCTTCAACAGGATTCAAAGTTAAGGCTTTAAATGCATTCACTGATACGCCTGCATCTTCCTTCACAAGCTTCATTTCGCCCGTAAGCCACATTCTTACGAAGGCATCAACAGTACCCGTGTTTACTGCACCTGCGACCTTTTTTACATTCTGTCCGGGAAGCCATTCGGTCTCGGGGGTAAAGTCCTCGACGATAGATACGCCGTAGTCTGTGCTTGCGGATAATCTGTTCGTTACTTCATCTTTACTTGTATACCACGCAAATGTCATACCGCCTACTATTACGGCAGCGGTCGCAAGCGTAGCGACAAGTACGGCTTTTTTCTGCTTACGCTTTTTTTCCGTTCTTTTCATAATCTTTTCCTCCTTTTTTTAATTGTGAAACGGATCTTCTGCGAGGTTCTCCTTTCCTCGCAATGAAAACATCGAATCATCGACATTTTCAAATATTGTAATTTCCCTTCCTTTCTCAACATGTTACGATATATTTGCATTTGGATTTTTGACACGAAAACAAAACCCCATTTGCAAATATTTATTGTCACTATTTTAACACCGAACAGATAAAAAATCAAGTATAAGTTAGTTTTTGGGTGTTTATCAACAGCTAAACCAAAAAAATATTTTGTCACAACTAAATATGCCGTTTTTAAGCTATTTTAACCTATACCATCCATAATTTATGTCGCATTATAGTTTTAGATAAACTCCTTATTATATTTACTTAACCAAAAAAATATACCTAAAATATATTTGTTTCTTTGCATTGATTTTACAGAAAACCT
>CAMOYW010000263.1 GCA_946630405.1 uncultured Clostridia bacterium
ACTTCAAACAAATAACAGAAGATGAACACAAAAAATCACCTCCCTTAATAGGGGCGGAGGGGTCTTTTAACCGAAGTGGAGGGGTCTGTGTGCATGATGAATACGACCATTATCATTATAACAGAAACCATAAAAAAATAGCACAAAAGCTTCGTAAAGATATGACACCTTGGGAAAGAAAATTATGATATAACTTTTTGCGCACATACCCGGTCAAATTTTACCGACAAAGGGCAATAGGCGGATATATAGTTGATTTTTATTGTTCTAAAGCTAAACTTATAGTAGAGCTTGATGGTTCACAACACTTTACCGAAGATGCAATAAAATATGATGATAACAGAACACATGTATTAGAAGTATTGTGGTTTGAAATGTTAAGGTTTACAAACGAACAAATTGACCATAAATTTAAAGAAGTTTGTGAATGTATTGATAATTGTATCAGAAACAGTATTTAGTACAAGGAGGGAGGGCAAATGACTTTAAACAAAATAAAGGTAATGTTTACGGTTTGTTTTGTTATTTGCCTTGCGTTATATTCAACGGTTTTTGCGGATGTTCTTCCCGACGGCAGTGTCCAAGGTCTTCCGCAGAATTTGATAGTGTTTGACCGGGACGGTAATTCCGTTTCCGCAAGCGGTGACTATTATGTACACATAGAGGACATGCAGCCGAGGGTGCTTTACACCAAAGACATTACGGTGATGAACCTTAGAAATGATGCGGTGTATAGGGTATATATGTCGGCGGCACCCGACCATACCGAGGGAGATATCGACCTTGAAGGTGAGGTTCATACCGAGCTTTATCTTGACGGCGAACTTATTTACTCGGGCGGTGTGAACGGTGACGGTACACCGAATATGCAGCTTGACCCGATAGACCTTGGCGGTATATATAAATCCAACGAATCAAGAAAGCTGCATGCTGAGTTCATTTGGAACATTACCGATGAAACGGAGGCTTTTATCTTAGGCGAATCAAAGCAGGATAAAGAAGCGTTTGGTGCGGTCGATTTCAGATGGATATTCACCGCACAGGTCAAGGAAGAGGACAGCCAAAACACGGACGGAAGACGCACGGGCGGAGGAAGTTCAAAACAAGGTAAAATAACAAAGACCGAAGAGATAATCTCGGGGAATGATGTCGTAGAGCCCGACAAGCCCGATGATCTTGATAAGCCCGATGATACAGGCGAACATGGGCAGGATACGGACGATGAGGGAACACCCGATTCAAAGGGTGAAAGCGGCGAATCGGACAGTGGTCAAAGCGACAGTTCATCCGACGGCTACGACGAAACGGAAGACGAAGCAACGGACAGAGGCGAAGAAAGTGTATTTGATAAAATAGCGGACGATCTTCCCTTTATACCCGAAGATGTTAAAACGGGCTATCACAGCAGGATAGTCTTTTATATAAAGCTGTTGACGGTATGCGGCGTATTAGCGCTTGCGTTGACGGTGGGGATACTTTATAAAACCAAGAAAATAAAAAACAGGAATAATTAAAATATGAAAAAAATAAAGGATACTGAGCCGGACATTCCTATGACGGCTGCACAACGTGTGCTTGAGGTAGTTGGGGATATTTTATTTTACGCACTTATGGTGGCGGTGATAGTCGGAGCTATTATGTTTGCATCTTCACGCACACCCGATAAGTCGATATTCGGATACAGGTACTATGATGTACTTACCGGCTCTATGGAGCCTGCATACAGCGTAGGCGACCTGATATTTGTAAAGATAACCGACGCAGCGGATATAAAAGAGGGAGATGCCATTACATTCTATCCCGGGGGAGATGAAAGCTCCTACCTTACTCACCGCTGTATTGAAAAGCTTGAAAACTATCAGGATACGGGAGTTACATGTTTTAGAACAAAGGGTGATTCCAATGATGCGGCAGACCCCTTTGTGATAGATGAGTCAAGGGTCATAGGCGTTGTAAAGACGAGAATACCTATGCTTGGCTATGTCATCCTGTTCGTGCAAAATTACTATATAGGAGTAATCATATTTATAGTGCTGTTCGCCATATTCTTCAACCTTATAAAGAAATATGCGGCAGTATCCGCCGAGCTTAAGGCTCTTGAGGCGGAAGATACCGATGAGGAAGAGTCGGGAGAAAAGTAAAGAGCTTTGCTCGATAATTCTACATAGCTTTACTCCCGATGTCAGGTTCCTCAGCCTGTCGGGAGTTTTTAGTTTATATTGAAGATGTTTGTTTTAATGGCAACCGAGTTATGATGAAAGCAGTGATGTTATGATGAAATTTAAACTGAATAAAAGAATAGTTTATGGTTCTGCCATGGGCTGTTTGTTTGCGGTCACTGCTATTGCGGCTTTTTTCTCGGCAAAGGACACCGTAAGCAACAGGTTTTTGACCAAGCACATGTCCACCTACCTTTCGGAACCGAATTGGAAACCTACCGAGGCTACCAATATCACTCCCGAGAAAGTGGTGGATAAAGACCCGAAGATCACAAACGATGGGGAGATAGATGTATTTACCTACCTTGTGGTGACTGTACCCTACTATCAGCAGTATGTGTTTGCCGAAAATCAAGCCGGGCAGGCGATCACGGTCTCCGAAGGTACGGCAAATGTAATGACATCAACACCGACCCCGATGTTTAGATTTATCACAAATGAAACTTCGGGAAGTGCCGATAATTATAATAATTTAAATCAGGATCTTACGAGCCTTACTCAGCAGGTAAATTCGGGGTGGTCGCTCGTAAAGGGTTATCCGAAGGCGGAGCCGTGGTCGAGCGGAGCAAATTCGGGCGTTATAACCTATGTATATGCCTATACGGGAACAAGCGCAACAGTTTTGAAGCCGTTGCCCGTCGGTGCAGAAACGCCCACGCTTTTTGATAAAGTTAAGCTTGTAAACGTCAGAGAACACA
>CAMOYW010000264.1 GCA_946630405.1 uncultured Clostridia bacterium
TATGTATATCACATCACTTAAGTTAAGGAAATCGTCTCCGTTGCAGTTACCTTCGGAACTGTCGAACAGCTCGCTCGTTATATCCGCTCCGTTAAGGTATTTAAGCAGATATGCCGCATCCACAGCGTCTATCTTTCCGTCTTTATAAACATCGCCCGTACCTGCCGATACTACTTTTTCCGCATCGTATACGGATATATTGCCAAGAGTGATATTTCTTGCGGTTTGTGTAGCCGTTACGAATCTGAGCATATCAATATTTGCCGAATCTGCCACGGTCAATGTCTTTGTGCCCGAAGTCCCGCCCGATGAAAGGTTAAAGGTAACGGTGTTTGCCTTTGTATCTACGATAATTTTGTAGTCTACGGGAGTCTTTGCGGCATGCTTTACGCCTGTATCGGTCAGAGTGTTGTTGCTTGTACCGAGCCTTAATTTATATTTGCCGTTATCTATTCTTATACCGCAGTATTCTTCGCCTGCGGATTCATTGTGGAGCTGCAGTATTGTCCAGCTGTTTGCTGCAACGGAAGGAGTAAATCTACCCGATATAACATATTTTTCGGAGGGCGCTTCAAAGGGAAGGTTCAGCTTTGTCATAACGATCTTGTCGTTATCCAAAACGGTAGCCGTTCCTCCGTTAAGCATTGTGCCCGCATCTTCGATCTCACCGTCAAATTCGTTAAAGGTTATGTCTTTTTCAACGGTATCTTTCGTGTCGTTGCCTTCGTCATCTTGAACGTATCTCTTTTCACGCAGTGTCGTATAAGCTATGCCCTCTCCGGGTCTATCGTATACGAGGTAGCCGTTTGCCTGAGAGAAGTTGTAACCGTCATTATAGGCAAGTTCTATGTTGTAGTCGTACTGTACTTCGGTAGTTGTTTCTATCTGTGCTTCGGTGGTCTTGTTTTCGCCTTGTTGAGCCTCGGTAGTAATTATTGCCGCAGTTGTTGCTTCGGTAGGTACTTCTTTGGTGGTGACTTCGGTAGCTACCTCACCGCCCGCGTCGATACCGCCGTATGCAAGTATGTTGCCTTTGTTTTTCTCATAGTATGCAAGCAAGTAATCCTGAAGAGATGAGTCAACATCATAGCTTGTGGAAGATGTAAGCCCCGTGTAACTGCTTTTGTTGGTTACAAACTTATTGCCGGGTACACCCGCATATTGGGTCACAACAGAAGGTACATTGTCGACCGCTGTTATATTGCTTTCTTTAACACCAAGATCTATACTTGTATCAAAGTTGTTGTAAGCATGACCGCCTTGACTTGCCGTTACGGTTGAGGGAACCTTGTCGCTTCTGTTTGCTACTTCGTAGGAGTCAAATTCTACGGTATTACTGCTTGTGTAAGGCGTGTAATTAGAAGAGCTGACATTTACCATCTTGTTGTTGTATGCCTTGATGATACCGCCGTCCTCGCCCGAGAATGTTCCTTTTGAGTTTGTTCTTATGTCGCTACCCTGTCTTGATATGAGCATGGGGTATTTGCAGGCGTTGAAGTAGTTGCTTTCAACGAATGCATCACTTTGATATGCCGCACCCACACCGTATTTTGAGTTGCCGTCAAAGTAGTTGTTGTATACATGTACGGACATCGTTCTTATACGGGGGTGACGGGAATCCGAGTGATCGTACCAGTTATGATGGTAGGTTATGTAGTTAGGACCCGATTCGCTCTTCATACCGCAAAGGGATGATTTACCCGAATCCCAGAAATGACAGTAGGAAACCGTGATAAACTTGGAGTCACCTTTAATATCTATGGAGCCGTCGCCCTTTTTCTGGTCGGCATCACTGCCGGGCTGACCGTAGAAAACGTCCATGTTGTGTACCCATATATCGGAGTTGTCCGTATCCATGGATATACCGTCGTCCATAAAGTTCATTACGGCAAAGTTTCTGAATTCGACATTTGCGGAATTTCTGATAAGGAAACCGAAACCGCTCACGAAGGCATCGTTGCCCACGCCTTCAATAGTCATATTCATCTCGGTATTTGCCTTGCTACCCTTTATCTGTATACCTTCCGCACTTGAAAGTATTTTATCGAGGTCGCCCTTTTCGATACCGCCTACGATACGGAATGTAATGGGGGTATTGTCATAGCCCTTCTGATAACCGTAAATGATATCCTGAAAACCGGTGTATGTGGTCTTTGAACCATCGCTCTTTGATATAACGTCACAGGTCACGGTCTTCGCGTTATTTTTGTTTACATAGATAACTCTTGCACCGCTTTTAAGGGAACCGTCTGCGTTATATGCACCCGGCATATTTTGGTATGTCGAGTTTGAAGAGAACGTAAAGCCGCTCCTGTCGTATGCCTTAACGGTCAGATCACCCGTGATAAATGCGGCAGTCTGATTTTCCACCGTGCCGTTGCAGGGAACGATCTTTATTTGATAAGTTCCCGCAGGCAGACCCAAAGCATCCGCACGGAAATAAGTGCCGTATTTTCTGATAAGGTCGTTGTCAAGCTTTGTCCATGTAGAAGAGGAACTGCTCTTTACATAGGCTGTAAAGCCGTCCGCTCCCGAAACACTTGACCATCTGACATAAGCGGATTCAAGAAGTCCTCCTTCTTCCAATATGGGATTATCGGCAGCTATCGTGAGCTTAGGCGATATGCCCGGAAGGAAGGGAAGTCCCGATCCGTCGTTGAGTGAAACCGCTCCGAATGCCATGGCAACAGCCAGGAAGGAAGCGGTAAGTTTGGAAAAACTTTTTCTCATTAATTAAAATCCTCCTTTATACACCTTATTCTTTAAGGAAACACTGATTAATTCACTTGAAGCAGATTTGAGATAATGTTATCGCAGACAAGGAAAAGACCCGAAGACATAGCCAAAAGCTATGTAGCGGCTATTTTGCTTTGCAAAA
>CAMOYW010000265.1 GCA_946630405.1 uncultured Clostridia bacterium
TGAGCAGACATTTGGTAGATCCCATTTTTGACAGAATGTGCAAAGAATACGGCTCCGTACTCGGCTACATCGAAAAAGAGCTTGGATTGACAACTGCCGATCTCAAAAGATTGCAAGACCTGTATTTAACAAACTAAAACAAACTAAAACAAAAACAATATATGAACAAATTTAAGGAGAACGATCTATGTTTGCTGACGAAAATGTTATAAAAATCAAGCATGAGGTACTCTATCGTGTGGCAAAAGCCGCATTTGACGGAGAGCTTGAACAAAAGCGCGATTTTCTGCCGCTTGAAATAATCCCCGGCCCCACACCGCAATTTCGATGCTGTGTATACAAAGAGCGTGAGATCATACGCCAGCGTATACGCCTTGTAGAGGGAAAGGCACCCGGACCCGTTGATGACGGAAATCTTGTGCAGGTAATAAGCTCCGCATGCGAAGACTGCCCCATTTCAAGCTATGTTGTAACGGACAACTGCCAAAACTGCCTCGGAAAGGCTTGTATAAATGCCTGCCGCTTCAATGCCATTTCTCCCGGGGAGACGCGTTCCAAAATAGACCCCGTAAAGTGCAAAGAGTGCGGTATGTGCGCAAAATCCTGCCCCTATAATGCCATTGCCTACCTTAAGAGGCCTTGCAAATCCGCCTGCCCCGTGGATGCTATCACATATGACGAAAACGGTATTTCCGTTATTGACGAAAAGAAGTGCATTCGCTGCGGTCTTTGCATACATCGCTGTCCCTTCGGCGCTATCGGCTCAAAGACCTTTATCATTGACGTAATAAACGCTATAAAGTCCGATAAGCACGTTTATGCAATGCTTGCACCCGCTACCGAGGGACAATTCGGCGAAAGCATAACCATGGAAAGCTGGAAAAATGCCGTAAAGAAAATAGGCTTTTATGACTTTGTCGAAGTCGGTCTCGGCGGTGATATGACCACAGCCGCAGAGGGTGAAGAGTGGGCTGCGGCATACAAAGAAGGAAAGAAAAAGACAACTTCCTGTTGCCCTGCCTTTGTAAACATGATACGCAAACATTACCCCGAACTTAACGAAAACGTATCCACAACGGTATCTCCTATGTGCGCCGTTTCAAGAATGATAAAAGCAAAAGATCCTGATGCCTACACCGTGTTCATAGGTCCTTGCATATCCAAAAAATCCGAAGCGGCAGAGCATAATATAGAGGGCAACGCCGACGCTGTCCTTACATACAGCGAGATACGTGCGATAATGCGTGCAAAGGAGATAGAACTCGAACCTGCGGAAAACACCTACCAGGAATCCAGCATATACGGCAAACGCTACGGAAATTCGGGCGGAGTTACCGGCTCGATACTCCAATACCTGAAAGAGACAAACCAGGAAATGGAGGCTACCGTTTTCAAGGCAAACGGTGCCGCAGAGTGCCAGAAGGGTCTTTTACTTATGCGCTCGGGTAAGCTGCCCGAAGACTTTATAGAGGGTATGATCTGCGAAGGCGGCTGCGTAGGCGGACCAAGCAGCTACGAGGAACAGCTCAAAGCCCGCAAAGCCCGTGACAAGCTTATCGACAAAGCAGACCACAGACTTATAAGCGAAAACCTTAAAAATTACGATATGGATTCATTCTCAATGCATAAAAGCCATAAATAAACCGATATATCAAATTCCAAAACGTAAAAACAGGGTGTGAAAATTATTTTTCACACCCTGTTATCATTTGCCCAAGCAAAATTCACTGAATATTTTGTCTACAATGTCATCCTCCAACGTCTCGCCCGTGATCTCTCCGAGCGCTTCATAACAGGCGGTAAGGTCCATAGTCAGGAAATCCTCGGGGGCTCCTGTTTCAAGCGAAGTCATAACATTTTGCATTGCAGTTCTTGCCTTTAAAAGAGAGGCTACATTTCTTTCGCTTGCAACAAGTACATTGTTATTTGCGGATAATCCGTCACCTATGACTCTTTTCTTTATGCTATCACAAAGTTTGTCTATGCCCAATCCTTGCTTTGCGGAAATTTCCACCGTTTCAAACCCATCAATTGCGCTTTTGTCAAGCACACCGATTCCTTTATCTGACTTATTAAGAATCATTATAGTGTTTTTTTGCCTGCAAAGCTCAACAAGCGCCTTCTCTTCTTCGGTAATGGCTCTTGTCATATCAAGCACCATAAGCACAAGTTCGGCTTCTTCAAGTGCCGCCCTGCTCCTTTCAACGCCTATACGCTCGACCGTGTCGTCCGTGTCTCGGATGCCTGCCGTATCCACAAGCCTTAAAGGGATCCCGTCAGCATTTATCTGTTCCTCAACGGTATCTCTCGTTGTGCCGGGAATATCGGTAACTATTGCCCTTTCACTTTTGGCAAGAGCATTCAAAAGGGAAGATTTGCCTACATTGGGTGCTCCCACTATTGCACAGCTTACACCTTGCCTGTATATTTTCCCAAGCCTTGCGGATTCCACAAGCTCGTCTATTTTTTTAACCGTATCTTCCGCACTTTTTCTTGCATAGCTTCTGCTTTGCTCCTCTTCATCATGTTCGGGATAGTCCACACTCACCTCTATATGAGCAATTGAAGTAAGTATATCATCTCTGAGCGCTTTTATCTCATCGGCAAGTCCTCCTCCGAGCCTTTTTAAAGCATTTTCTCTCGAAAGCTCAGTCTTTGCCTCGATAACATCTCTGACAGCTTCGGCTTGTGTAAGGTCTATACGCCCGTTTAAAAAAGCGCGTTTTGTAAATTCTCCCGCTTCCGCAAGTCTCGCCCCTTGCGAAAGTACAAGGTCAAGCACCGCCTGAGCCGAACGGTAACCGCCGTGTGTGTTTATCTCCACAACATTTTGCCGTGTATAGGTTTTAGGCGCAAG
>CAMOYW010000266.1 GCA_946630405.1 uncultured Clostridia bacterium
TTACATGTTTTTGTGTTGAATGTGTCGTAATAGCTGTCTCTGTATAGCATAATAACTTCGTCAATACAGTTATCCTTACCGTCTATAGATTTAAAATCATCAAGAGTAGGTCTGCGGTCGTTTCGGCTTTCAATCTCCCGTTTTACTGTGGCGGTAATTACAATAGGGCAATCATAATGTAAAGAATTATGCTTTAAAGATATGAGGGCTTCGTGTACGAAGGTATTTTCAAGCGGCTTTTTGTTGAGCGTAAACATATTGTCAATTCCGTCTATTATAATTAGATCGACAGCTTCTAAAGTGACACACATATACTTTTTTTCAAAACGTTTTATGCTGCGGTATATTATACGATTTAACAGTTCTATCGACATTACATACGATGAGTGATCTAAAATTTCTATATTGTTTTGTCTTACGGCAAGTTCTTTACGATCATCGTTCGGAGTCAGTGATTCAAGAAGGTCAATTAAATACTTTCCTTCTTTTTCAAGAGAGATATACAATACTCTTTTATTATCCGATATAATATTTCTTGCTATATTTAGAAGAAAAGTTGTTTTACCCATTGCAGGTCGCCCGCCAATCACGATCAGCTCACCCTTTTTAAAACCCTTAGTATATTCATCCAGTTGCTTTATCCCTGTTGGTATATATTTATTCATATACATTCCTTTCAAACTTTTGTGAATTTGTTGTTGATAATAATTCTAATACTTTTCGATCTGTGATCTCTTTGTTCCAATGGAGGATCAGGACAGTTTTATGCTTTTCGATCCATTTGATTATTATATCTTCATACGGGAAAACATCACCGGATATGATTATCTGTTCATCGGATATAAGAATGGGGATTACATTTTTATTTACTATTACACTTATTTGTGGTGATTTTTTGATTCGATCATGTTTTCCCAAGGAATTCAAAAGAATATCATAGGGTAGTTTTGTATCATGGGTAGTTAAGCGGAGTACAAAGAAACCGTCAATGCTATTGAATTTTTTGCAGCGGTATTTGACTTTACTCATATAACAGCTCCTTTTTGTTAGGATTTACTTTATCTAAAGAGGATCATACTCTGTTACTTTAAAATACTGTCCGTATTTTTCGTGTTCGAGCAAATGCCCTTTTAATACGTAATTGTCACCAATGTTTAATTTGGGCATATAGCCTTTACAGAGTATAGTATTATTGTTAGTTTCAAAAAATTTAAAAATTGTATATCCGTTTTCTAAGTTTATAAATATTACTTCGTTGATTTTGCCGTTTATAATAAATAGCCCTTTATTCTTGTATTTTGTTTCTATCAAAAAGCCTTTATCGTCCCATACGCCGATTTTATCTTTCGGCATTAAATATAGGGGAGGCAGGATTCCGTGGAGGCAGGTATTATCCCTATATTCCGTAAATGTATAATACTTCGATCTGAATTTATTGATGCGCAAAAGCTTTATGTTTCTTTTGCGCATTTCGTATAAAATCGGGGACAATCTGTCATTATCGTAAATTATTTTCTTGCGCAGCATTTCATCGGTCTGTTCTAAAATTTCCAATGTAAGCTGATCTTTATAAAATTCAAGCATTTCCATGTAATATTCGATTGGATGATTCGATTTGAAAAATGCAAGTTTCAACGCGTTTATAACAATACATGTATGTGCACTGTTGTGAAGTTTGTTGTCATTTTCTTTTACCTGTGGGACTATATTTTCGTAAGCACATAACAAGTCTGTGAAGTTTTTATGTTTTGTTCCCTTTAATTTGCTTCGTATATCTTTACTCATAAAGAAAGGAATGTCGAGAGTTCCCGTATCTATGACATCATCTCTCGTCCCCAAGACTTTAGGACTTGAAAACAGAGAACGTGTACACTCATCATCAAGATACCTATATAGACTAACTTTCCAAACATGTTCTTCCAATTTGCGTGTCAGATAATTTAGAGAATGATAAAAATAATTGAAATGTATGTAAGTATAATCGCTGAGGTCCTCCTTTTTGCCGAGAATAACGGGCAAATCTGCTTTTATCGGAGCGAAGTCCTGATTTTTAATATCTTCATTTGGTAAGAGATAGATAATATTTTCTTCGTATTCGTTATTGTTAGCTGTTTTTTCATCTCGGTCAGGCGAAAAATCGCTCAAAGCAATACGGTAAACAAGTCTGAAATCGTTAAAGAATTTCTTTGCAAAGTCGATTATTTCCTGCTTTTCGTATTTTGAGGCGTGTTCGATAAATATATTGGGGTTTGCATCCGATGGCATTTCTATCGAATAGCCGTGTATATGCAGATTTTCAAGGCATTTTGGGCAATGTTTGTGCGGAATATCCCACTCTGTTTTTTCTGTATCGAATCCGAAGGGGAACTCGGTATACCCACAGCAAGTGCAAAGATAATGCGGAGGCATTGGGTTTATTTCCGTCAATCCAAGCAGAAATGCCACAAGTGTGTAATCGGTTATAGTCGTCGCAGTAATACACTTTTGAAGGTGAGTTGGTGCTTCGTAGGCAAACATATAGGCTGCCGAAAGACCATGTTTGGATATAAATTTCAATTCGTCATCAAGCCTTTGTCGGACAGGTTCGGGCAAATCATCGCCGTAAAAGTCATTTGCCTTTAGCTTGGCAAGGTTTATAAGTTTTTCTTCATACTTTTTTGCGTTCATAAAAACACCGCCTTTTGTTTGATATACGTTGATTATAATATATGAGATGAGGAGAAAATTTCGCATCGTTGTTTGTATTATATTGACGATAGGAAATGCGTGTTGTATAATTTAGAAAGGATATATTATGAACATGAAAATTTATTCAAGAAAGGAACTGAACGACAGACTTAAAGAGGGAAAACTCAC
>CAMOYW010000267.1 GCA_946630405.1 uncultured Clostridia bacterium
TTCTACCTTTTTTGAAACGCCCAAGAAAGGACAGATGCCGAGGAATTTGCAGAATATAAAGTTATTCACAAATACGGCTGCCAACAGAGTTATGAACAGATCCATTATTCAGCCACCTCCTCGGTAGATGATACAGCCTCAACAGCCTTTTTGGGTCTGTCCTTGATGAGGTTTACAAGCACCATCAAAAATGCAAGTGTTATAAACGCCCCGGGAGGAAGTATCATAAGTAAAGTCTTGCAAGTTGAGGGAAGTATACCCACACCGAATACGGAGCCGCTGCCTAAAAGCTCTCTTACGGCACCAAGTACGGTAAGTGCAAGTGTAAAGCCGAGACCCATACCTATACCGTCAAACAGTGAGCTTACGGGTCCGTTCTTACCTGCATAGGCTTCCGCTCTTGCAAGTATAAGACAGTTAACAACTATAAGAGGGATGTACACACCAAGAGCTGCGTCAAGCTCGGGTACAAAGCCCTTTAAAAGGAATTGTACTATCGTAACGAAAGTTGCGATAACTACGATGTAGCAAGGTATTCTTACGCTGTCGGGTATTATCTTTCTGATAAGAGAGATAACAAAGTTTGAGCAGGTAAGCACGACCATGGTGGAAAGTCCCATGCCGATACCGTTTTTAGCGGATGAGGTAACGGCGAGAGTGGGACACATACCTATGACCTGTACAAAGGTGGGGTTCTCGTCAATGATACCGTTTTTGATTATTTTAATGGGATTCATTTATCAAGCCCTCCTTCGTTTTCTTCTATGTATTTGACCGCTTCTTTAGCGGCGCTTGTTACGGCGCGTGAGGTTATGGTAGCGCCCGTTATGGCTTCTACTTCTCCTCCGTCCTTGGTAAGGGCGACACTTTCGTCTTTGCCCGTAAATTGAGCGTACCAGGGCGCACCGTTTACGGTGTAACTTTCTTCACCCGAGTTAGCACCGAGACCGGGAGTTTCGTTTGAACAGTCAAGCACGGAAAGTCCCGTAATGGTGCCTTCCTTATCTACGCCAAACATAAGCTGAAGTCCTGCTGAAAATCCCTTTGTTTCAACGGTAACGGCGTAGCCGTAATTTTTACCCTTTGAATCTTTGGCGGGTGTCACCGTGAGTATGTCAAGCCCGGGTGTGCTGACCTTTTCGTCTTCGATCTTTTGTTCTTCGCCGAAAGAAACTGCATCGGAAAGCACCTTTTTCATACTTTCCGCTTTCTTTTCCTCAGCCTTTTGCGCTATAGGTACTTCCGTGACCTTGTTTACGGCTCCGAGCGCACCGCCCGAAATTACGGTGATAAGAAGGAGGACGAGTGCAGGCTTAACGATAGCTGAAGTGTTACTCATCTTTCTTCACCTCCTTAACGGGTTTAACATATCCGAATTTCTTGGGAGCGGTGTATCTGTCAATGAGGGGAACGCAAAGGTTCATAAGCAGTATGGAATAGCTCACGCCCTCGGGATAGCCGCCGAAAACTCTTATAATAACGGTAATAAAGCCGCATCCGAAGCCCATTATAAGCTTACCCTTGGGGGTAATGGGAGATGAAGCGTAATCTGTTGCCATGAAGAATGCACCGAGCATAAGTCCGCCGAAGAAAATTTCGGTGAAATCTCTGTTTACGGCACCTTTTATACCGCAAAGCTTGAATATATACGTAAATACAAGCACGGTAGCAATGTATACTACGGGTATTCTCCATGATATTATCTTACGAAGCATAAGATATATACCGCCGAGTATCAAAAGTACGGCACAGGTCTCACCTATGGTTCCGCCTGTGTTGCCCAAAAGACCCTGAACGATGTCCGCACCGTAGCCGCCCGTTGCCTTCATGCTTGAAAGAGGGGTAGCATAGGTGGTTGCGTCAACATTTAAGAAGTTTGTAGGCTTAAATGCCGAGCCGCTCATTAAAGTAGGGTAGGATGCAAGCAAAAATGCTCTGCCCGCAAGAGCGGGGTTTATAAAGTTCTGTCCGAGACCTCCGAAGAGATTCTTTGCCACAACGATAGCAAAGAGAGTACCTATACAAGGTACAACGAATACCGCAATGGGATGCTCGCTTAAAGAAAGAGCGGGTAGGTTCATTGCAAGTAAAAGTCCCGTAACTACTGCCGAAAGATCTTTTATAGTGTTTTTCTTTTTGGCTATTTTATTGTAAAGCGTCTCCCAAATCACAGCCGATACGACTGCCATTACTATCTCTATGGCTGCCGTGATCCCGAAAAATACAACGCCTGCGACCGCAGCGGGTACAAGAGCGATGATAACATCGAGCATTACCGAGCTTACGGTCTCTTTAGAGCGTATATGCGGTGTGGAGGACACTAATAAATTGTTCGTTTCCATTATGTGACCTCCTTAAATTTTACCGGCTTTTTTAAGAGCCATAGTTTCACGCTTTGTAATTCTGAGTGTTTGTGCAAGATGTCTCTTTGCGGGGCACACGTAGGAGCAGGAACCACATTCTATGCAGTCAAGTCCGTCATGATTCGCAAATCCCGCATAGTCCTTGTCAAGAGCCATTTTGTTAAGAAGGGTCGGCATAAGTCCCATGGGACAAGCGTCGATACATTTGCCGCATCTTATACAAGGTGACTCTTCGGGAAGCTCTGCACTTGCCTTCGTAAGACATAAAAGAGCGGAGCTTGTCTTGATAAAGGGTACATCTATCGTGTAAAGAGCGGGACCCATCATGGGACCACCGGCGATTATCTTACCCGGTTCTTCCTTGAAGCCGCCCGTCTTTTCGATAAATTCCTTCATGTTCATGCCGATGCGCACCTGATAGTTGCCGGGGTTTGCTACAGCATCTCCCGTTAAGGTGACGATACGCCTCATAAGAGGTCTGTCT
>CAMOYW010000268.1 GCA_946630405.1 uncultured Clostridia bacterium
ATTCCTTATAATCAGCCTTGCCCGGGTCGTATGTATCGGTCTTTACAACATACATTCCTGCGGGAACGGCAGTCGTCCCCGAAGTTTCTATATATCTCTTTCCTTCAACCGAATAAAGTATAGGGAAATACTTGGTACTGTTATCGCCCGTAAGAGTAACGGTAGCCGTTTCGTCAACCTTAAACACAATACCGTCATCTTTTATAGTCATACCGCTTGTATCTGCCTTAGTAGCGTTGACTACAACATTTTGTATAACACTCTTTGAATTCTTTGCAACATTTGCATTTGAGAATGTTATATCTACGGGAAGATCGACACTTGAGGAAGGAAGATTTGAGCTGTCTACGATATAAGCATATATATCATCGGGTTCAACCTGTGCCTCTTTCATTACGCCCGCATAAGCCATACAATTTTGCTTTGCAAGGTAAGGATCTTCAATAAGGTTATAATTTCCGCCGGGTATATAGGATATTGAAGAATTTGTATCAAAATTTGCATAAGTCGAAGAAGAAGAGACCGTCTCGGACTTATCTGCAACATTTGTAAACTCCTGCTTTTGCTGAACGGATACAAGATAATTCTTATATGCCTTGGCTACACCACCCGATTTTACCTGACAAGGATTTTTAACCTCTTCCATGAAGTTATATTCGGCAAATATAAAGGCATTTGCTCTGGGGTTCATGGCATAATCGGACGTACCCTGATAATAATTGTTGTAAATATGAATATTAGACTGTCTTACAAGAGGTCCTCTTGCGGCACAATCTTTCCACCAGTTGCCATGCCATGTGATATGGAACTGAAGAGACGCATCCGCCGAACCTATAAGGTTGGTCTTATGACATCCCTCAAAATAATTATGAGCAAGCGTCATATACTGACCGCGCTTGAAATCGCAAGAACCGTCACCCTCTGCTTTATCGCTCTCTGCAGGCTTTGCGCAATATCCGGGATAAAAGGAATTATTATGTATCCACACTCTCTCTACGGGTGCGGTTATAGCTCCGCTTGCCTGCTGACCCTCGGCACCTACAGCATCCTCGGGATACTTTTCAAATGTAAGGTTTCTTACTTCAAAACTTTTACCATACTGCTTGAATGCGGTTCCGCAAATAAAATGAACACCCCAGCCTTCGATCTTTGCATCGGTACCGATACCTTCTATGGTAACGTTCATGGCATCTTTCATTCTTGCCATATTACCGTTATCGCCCGTGCTTCCGCCGTAGTCAACACTGTCATAAGCTGTAAGTCCTGCAGGAGCCGTGACTGTTCCGATAATTCTTATATCAAGAGGAGTGCCGTCTACCGCAAGCTTTCTTAATATGTTGTTGTTGGTATTTGCAAGACCTTTGCTTGCTCCTTCTGCACCTACGGTATTAAGGATATTACCTATACCGGTAACCGTAGTACCGTCGCTTGATGAAACGGAAACGCTGTCTTTATTGGCATCCGTAACATAGAGCACCTTTGTCCCCGGTTTAAGAGTACCGTCATCGGTGTAAGCTCCCACACCCGAAGTATAGTTAAAATGAGCATAACCCGACCTGTCATATTCCTTTACAGATACATTGGTTTTAGTTGATACAACACCGTTTGAATCCGTGATCCTTAAATCATACTTGCCGGGTTTAAGTCCGGGGATATCTACACGAGCCGTACCTCCGTATTGCCTTATAAGCTCGGGATCGGCAGTTGTATACGCCGATTGTGTGGAAAGCTTATATTCCACTTTAGAAGCCGAGGCATTAGTCTCCTGCCATGTGGCATACAAGGATTCAAACCATCCTCCGGATGTTATGGTAGCGGCATCGGCAACCACGTATGAGCCAAGCGCACTTGTTAAGCCGAGTGTTAATGCCATAACACAACCGAGTATCCTTGTTCTCAGTTTCATCATTATTCCTCCTCATTTTACAGAAATATATCTGTAATAATCTTTTAATCTTATTTTAACACAATTCTTGTTTTTTGCAACATAAAAAAAGAACGTCTGCACGTTCTTTTTTTATAGCATTTATTATATACTCATTATCTCTTTTACCTTAGCTTCAACAAGCTTGTCTATATCTTTTGTATGCTTATCAGTAAGCTTTTGTACTTCTTCTTCAAGCTCGTCTCTCTTATCCTCGGTTATCTCACTGTTTTTCTCTATTTTCTTGATATGGTCGATAGCATCTCTTCTGATATTTCTGATAGCTACCTTTGCATCCTCGCCTTTTTTCTTAACATCTTTGGAAAGTTCCTTACGCCTTTCCTCTGTAAGTTCGGGGAAAACAAGCCTGATTATCTTACCGTCATTGTTGGGATGTATACCTATCTCGGACATATTGATAGCCTTTTCGATCGCCTTAAGAGTTGAAGCATCAAAAGGTGCTATCGCAATAACTCTTGCCTCGGGGGAAGAAATATTTGCAAGCTGATTGATAGGCATTTCGGTGCCGTATGCTTCGGCAGTCACCTTATCAAGAACGTGAGGATTTGCCCTGCCCGCTCTGACCGTCAACAGTTCACTGTTCAATCCGTTAAGGGTCTTATCCATCTTTTCCTCATAAATCTTTGTGTAATCTGACATAAAAATTCTCCTCCTTATACTTACACCGTAACAACGGTGCCGATTTTATCCCCGTTTGCGGCTTTTATAATGCCGCTTTCTTCATTCAATCCAAAAATAACGACAGGTATTTTATTTTCGTAGCACAGATTAGCCGCAGCAATATCTATAACACGAAGATTCTTTTCAATAATATTTTTGCAGGGTATCTCGTCAAACTTGCAGGCATTCGGGTTTTCCGCTGGATCCGAGTCATACACTCCGTCTATCGCCTCTG
>CAMOYW010000269.1 GCA_946630405.1 uncultured Clostridia bacterium
CCACAAAGGCATTTGGCTTGGCATCAAGGCGTATACACCTGCCTGCCGTTGTGGGTGCCTTGCTTTCGGGTATTGTGCTCGGTCCGAGCTGTCTTGATATAGTAAAAGGGACGGACTTCCTGCAAAATACCGCCGAGATAGGCGTGATACTGCTTATGTTTCTTGCCGGGCTCACAACCGACCTTGACGAGTTGAAACAAACGGGTCTTGCATCACTTATTGTAGCTGTAATAGGTGTTATCGTGCCTCTTATAGGTGGCTTTGCAACATACTGTTTGGTTTTCCACGATACAATGGTAAACGACCCCGTGGGCATACTGCGTGCGGTATTTATCGGCGTGACCCTTACCGCAACATCCGTAAGTATCACGGTCGAGACCTTAAGTGAACTCGGAAAGCTGAGAAGCCGTATGGGTGCGACCATACTCGGCGCGGCTATCATTGACGATATTGCGGGCATCATCGTACTTACGGTGGTTACGAGCATGACGGATAAAAGCGTAAATGTGACTTCATCCGTATTAAAAATTCTTATGTTCTTTGCGTTTATAGGCGTGTTGGTATTTATACTTACAATGATCAAAAAATTCGGCTTTAAATTCAAAGAAAAAAAGAGAACAAGCATATATGTGCTTGCATTTTGTCTCCTTTTAAGCTTTATAGCGGAATTTTTCTTCGGTGTGGCAGATATTACGGGCGCATATTTTGCAGGGCTTTTACTTTGTAACTTTGGTGTAAGAGAATATCTTGACGAAAAGATAAGCACTTTAAGTTATCTTTTCTTCTCACCCGTGTTCTTTGCAAGTATTGGCATAAAAACAAGCTTAAAAGGGATCGGTCCCGATATGCTTATTTTCGGTGTGATATTGCTTGTTGTTGCAATACTCACAAAAATTATCGGCTGCGGACTCGGAGCAAAAATATGCAAATTCCCGACATCGGAGGCACTAATAATAGGTGTCGGTATGGTATCAAGAGGTGAGGTCGCGTTGATAGTTGCGGACAAAGGCGCAAGCAACGGACTTGTGGATCAAAGTCTTTTCCCCGCAATAGTACTTGTGGTCATAGTTACCACACTTATAACCCCTATCCTTTTGAAACTCTGTATAAAAAAGGATTCCGATGTTATGAACAATACGGTGGCATAAATGTATTGCTGGCTTGTAGTAAACGAATTTTTAAACGGAAACAAATACAACGAAATATACGCAATGCTGAGGGCGGCGCTTGCCAAATACGGACATAGTGCAGATGTATATACCAATGCGGAGCTTCTTATTTGTGGCGGAAAATTTATAGACAAAAAGCTCCGTACACCCGATAAAGTCATATTTTGGGACAAGGACACCATCCTTGCACGCCAACTTGAAAACATGGGGCTTGCTGTCATAAACAGTTCTCTTTCCATAGAACTTTGCGACAACAAAGCAAAAACTTACACGGTACTATCCGAATATGATTTGCCTATGCCAAAAACGATACCTTTGCCATTTACCTTTTCAAACATCGGCTATACCGACACAAAATTCACTGAGTATATATGTGACACTCTCGGTTTGCCTCTTGTGGCAAAGCCCTGCTTTGGCTCATTTGGTATGGGGATAAAACTTATAAATACAGTTGATGAGGCAAAAAAACTCATCTCCGAATGTTCGGAGCCTATGATATTTCAGGAATATATAGCCGTATCTAAAGGAAGAGATGTACGAATAAATATAGTCGGAAACACTGCACCCGCATCAATGCTTAGAACGAATGACAGCGATTTCAGGGCAAATATAACCATTGGCGGCACTGCCTCGCCCTACACACCTTCCAATGAAGAAAAGGAGCTTGCGTTTAAAGCCTGTAATGCCCTCGGGCTTACCTTTGGCGGAGTGGATCTGCTGTTCGGAAATGAAGGACCGCTCATTTGCGAAGTCAATTCCAATGCACATTTTAAAAGTATATATGACTGTACGGGCGTAAATATAGCGGAAGAAATAGCAAAAATATTATGACAGGATATATTATATATTCGGACACAACGGGAAAAGAATTTTATATACAACAGCATATAGATTATTTTAAAGAAATGGGTGTTGAGCTAAAGCTCGTAACGCTTGACGAACTGCCCTTCTTACCCTTACCCGATTTTGCCATAATGCGGGCAATTTCACCCATCACATCACAAGCTCTTGAAGAAAAGGGAGTAAAAGTTTTTAACAATTCAAAGCTTTCCTTCCTCGCAAACGACAAACTGAAAAGCTATGAGTTTATAACGGAAAACGGCTTTGAAACTATGCCGTACTTTGCAAAAAAAGAAGACTTCCCGGGCATATATCCCTGCATAGTCAAAACCCGTGACGGACACGGCGGAACGGAAGTATATTGGGTAAATAACGAAAAAGAACTTGACTTACGCATTACTCAAAACACCCTTATTCAGCTCCCATGCGATACACTCGGCAAAGACCTGCGTGTATACGTACTCGGGGGAGAAATAAAAGCGGCAATGTTGAGAAGCTCAAAATCGGACTTTAGAAGTAATTTTTGCCTCGGCGGAAACGCAAGTGTATATGATTTATCTCCCGAAGAAACCCGCTACATAAATAAAATAATATCAGCCATATCCGAATACACTATTCCCGACTATATCGGCATCGACTTCATATTCCATGAAGGAAAACTTATATTTAACGAAATAGAAGATGTAGTAGGCAGCAGAATGTTGTATACATATACGGATATTGATATTGTGAAAATGTATTGTGAGTATATATTTAAAAAAGTCTGCTCATTTTGATATGTACCCAGAATCCTGGACACATTGATTTATAAGCAGGCTACACACATG
>CAMOYW010000270.1 GCA_946630405.1 uncultured Clostridia bacterium
CGACAACCAGAAGGCGTTCCACCTTTGCGGCTCAAACAATATTCTTGAAAACTGCAAGTTCTACAACAACAGAGATATGGGTATGCAGATGAGCAGACTTTCTGCCGTACAGGATACCTACGACACATGGCCTTCAAACAACCTTATACTTAACTGTGAGGCATACAACAACTGCGATCCTTCCATGATAAATGCCGACGGCTTCGGTGCAAAGCTCACCGTAGGCGACGGAAACAAGTTCGTGAACTGTAAGTCGCATCACAACGTAGATGACGGTTGGGATTGCTACACCAAGATGAACAGCGGTGCGATAGGCGTTGTGACTCTTGAAAACTGTGAAGCATATAAGAACGGCTATAAGCTCAACCCCGACGGTACCGAGGAACTTTACGGTGCAGGCGGACATAACGGCTTTAAGATGGGCGGCGAAAACGTTAAGGTGCAGCACGTTCTCATAAACTGCAAGGCTTATGACAACAACCACAACGGTATCACCACCAACTCAAATCCCGCACTTAAGCTTGTGAACGTAAAGGCGTACAACAACAAAACAAGTAACATCCGCCTCTACTCCGACAAGCCCGATGAATACGATTACTATGTAGACGGTGTCGTATCCGTAAACGGCGGCGAGGATGATGTGGTAGCAACACTCACCGAAAAGACGGAATACAAAAACGCCTCCGCAATGCCTCTTAAGAGCGACAAAAACTACTGGTACGTAGAAGGAAGCTCCGCCAACGGCAGCGGCAAAGCGGCAACACAGGATATGTTAAAGTAATATGTTTGATATACTCTAATAAAAGAGGTCGTTGATTTTGATTCAACGACCTTTTTTGGTTTAGCTGTTCAGATTGAAAAAGTTAGCCTTGATATACATTGCAAATCAGATAGTATTTAGAGAGCTAATAATGTCTAATACTAAAACTCCATAGTTATCTTTATATTTTTATCTATCAAAAACGGCGGAACGACACACAGGTCGTCCCTACAAATTACATATTAATTTTCGTTAAATCTAAAGATTTCTACGATGAATTAGTATTAATTCCCCATCAAAAAAGAGGTATGAAAAACGAGTTTCATACCCCTTGAATAAGTCAATATATAGTTTTTTGATGCTCGGCGTATTCATTGTAAAGCTCTTTGGCAATGTTTCTGTCGAGATTTTTTATTTCGCATACGCTTACATCTTCCAGATCGTCTTTTATAAAGCGATATATGTAGTCATCTCTGAAGCCTATGTTTTCGGCATCTTCGGGGAGACCGCTCACATATACCTTTTTGATGTTTGCCCATATTATTGCGCCCATACACATGGGGCAGGGATAGCCTGTGGCATATATTTCACAGCCCGTCAAATCGTGAGTGCCGAGCTTTTTGCACGCCTCGCGTATGGCATTCACTTCCGCATGCGCCGTCGGGTCGTGACTTCCAAGCACGCTGTTTGAGGAAACAGCTATTATCTCGCCGTCTTTTACTATTGCGGCTCCGAAGGGACCTCCCACGTTATCACGCATGGTCGTTCTTGCCTTATCTGCGGCAAGGCGCATTATGTCTTCTTTTTTCATTTTATTTTCTTGTATTCGCCGTATCCGTCGGGGCGAAGTACTTCGCTGTAATCGTTTGCCACGGCAAATTCGGCTGAACCCGAGAGGTTACCTCTTATCAGCACTCTCGTATATGCCTTTCCGTCCGTGTAGAAGCTTCTGCCAACTTCTACCGTGTGCTTCTCATCGGAATAATCTGCGTAAGGCACAAGCACAGCTTCTCCAAAGTCCTTCATGGAAAGATAGGAAAGATCGGTGTCAAACACGTAAGAGCTGACGGTGGAACCTTTACCTTCAGCTATCGTTTTAAAGATGGAGTCGGGCACGGTTACGCTTACCTGCTCTGCTTTGGGAGAAAGAGCACCTCTCTTTGTGTAGTAGGTGATACCGTCGCTGTCAGCGTAGTACTGTACGGATGAAAGGGAGTTTTCAGCCCTCTGCACGCCGTCGGAAAAATACTTGCCCTGATCAGAATTAACAAGCTTTTTGAAGGCGTTGTAGCAAATATTTCTGACGGTGAGCTTGCCGAGAGGATATATCTCGGAAACATCTGCCGCTCTGCCCGTTTTAATGCTGATGTTTAAGCAGTAAACATTATTCACGTCTTTAAGCACGGGAATATCCGTAAGCACGAGCCTTGAAGATATCACACCAGAATCAAGGAAGCTTACGCTTGTTTCTCCCGTGATTTCAAAAGGCTTGTAGTCTTCCGAATACTTAAGTGCAGTGTATGCACGGCTTTTCTTAATGTTGCTTATCATCTCATCAAAGCTGTTGGCATAGGTGTTGTTGATATTTCTTGCCATTACTCCGCTGTTGAAAAGATAAGGGAAATCAACGGTAAGCTTACCGAGTACATTTCCGTCGCTGTCTTTAAAGGTATAGCTTTTTTCCTCGGTTTTTATGGTTGAGGCGGATATTTGAGATGTTGTGGGAAGTTCGCCTTGAGCCTCCTGCTTTACAAAGCCCGTAGTGTTCTTGATAATGGGGGTAACTCCGTATGCCGTTATCTGTACCTGTCTTGTGGCAGGATCCCACTTAACGTCTGCGTTCAATCCTTCGGCAACACCTCTTGCGGATATATACACGGTGTTGTCTATCATTTGAGTGGCAACGGGTAAATTATGGGTAGTGCCGTTTACTTTAATGGTGCGTGTGCCCACTTTGACCTCTGCGGTATTGCTTCCCTTCCTTGCCGCCGCACTGTTGCTTTCATCATACCATGTGACGGTATAACCGAATGCCTCGAATATATCTCTCATAGGTACCATTACCGAATCGTTGA
>CAMOYW010000271.1 GCA_946630405.1 uncultured Clostridia bacterium
TACTCTGCTCATTTCACCGCCCGAAGCTATTTTGCTCAGAGGTTTAAGCTCCTCACCCTTGTTTGCGCTTATAAGGAACTCGACCTCATCTCGTCCGTTTCTGGTAAACGCCTTTTTCTGCTCCACCTTGATATCAAAGCGTGCATTTTCCATACTCAGCTCACGAAGGACATTCTCTATCTTTTGCGATACGTCCTTTGCGCATTTTCGTCTTATCTCGGTAATTTTATCGCATATATGCGATATTTCCTTTAAAACGACAGTGCGTTTTTCTTTTATCTCACGCACAAGTTCCGCGCTGTTTTCTATATTAAAAATTTTGTTTTCAAGTTCATCCGCATGGGAAAGCACATCTTCTATGGTCTCACCGTATCTCCTTTTAAGTCGGTTTATAAGGGATATCCTCTCCTCGACCACGTCAATGCTCTCGCCCTCTTCTCCCATATCGTCGTTAAGCTCCGTAATAGTCGCTCTTGCCTCTTCAAGCTCAATAAGGGCGCTTTGCAAAAGCTCGGCGGCTTTTTTATAATTTTCGTCTATCCCGGCAAGTTCTTCCACGGAGCTAAGCGCCCCTCCCGCGGTGCTTATTGCCCCGTTTTCGCCATCGGATAAAAGAGTTACGGCATTTGAAGAGAGTGTAACTATTTTCTCAAGATTTATAAGTTTCTTCTTCTTTGCGGAAAGCTCTTCGTCTTCTCCCGGGTAAATGCCCGAATTTCTAATTTCGTCAAGACCGAGTTTATATATTTCAAGCCTTTCCGCAGCATCTTTTCCGTCTGCGTCAAGTTCTTTAAGTCTTGAATTAAGCTTTTTGTATTCATCGGTTTTGGCGGCAAGCTCGGAAAACGGTCCTTCAAGCTCGGCACCGCACAGCTTGTCAAGAAGCGTTATGTGCTTTTTGGGATCAAGAAGCGATTGATGCTCATGCTGACCGTGTATATCCACAAAAAGAGCCGTTATGCTCTTGAGCATACCGACTGTAACAGGCTTTCCGTTTATTTTACAAACCGACCTTCCGTTTATGTTAAACGAACGCTCGATAAGGACTTTTTTATCCTCATCCACTTCGACACCCTTGTTTTCAAGCTCCGAAAGCACAGACTCGTTACTCACATCCACAATAACACTTACGGAAGTTTCTTCACAACCTCTTTGTATCGAAGATTTGTCCGCCTTTCCGCCCAAAACAAAGCCGAGAGAGCCTATGAGCAGGGATTTACCCGCTCCCGTTTCTCCGCTCAGCACATTCAGACCCGATTTGAATTCAACATCTATTTTATTAATTAAAGCAAAATTTCTTACATATAATCTTTCAAGCATAGCCTTCCTCTAAAGGTCACTCAGGGCACCGCTAAGAAAACACTGATCAATTAAATCAGGGTTTCCTTAAAATATACTATAAGCTTCTCCGCCTTTTCGGGAGTTTTGACGGCACAAAATATAGTGTCATCTCCCGCAACCGTCCCTATCACATCGGGCAGTTCCAAGCCGTCAAGGGCGGCGCATACAGCCATAGCCATGCCGTTATGCGTTTTGATAACGGCTAAATTTCCCGCCGTTTCCAGCTTGACCACACCGTCTTTAAACACTCCCGGCAGTTCGCCGTGAGATTTATCGGTTTTGGCGGGCAACTCATATTTTTTGCCACCTTCGGAATTTATCTTTTTAAGTCCGAGCTTTTGTATATCCCTCGACACCGTAGCCTGAGTTACATCAAAGCCCTCTTCCCGCAATATGGATGTCAACTGCTTTTGCGTGTATACATCACGCTTTGAAACTATCTCCGCTATTTTAGAAAGTCTCTCGTTCATAGCCTTATATCAACCATTTTTCGTCTTAATATGTCATAAAAATTCAAACTGCTTGTTTTCATTATTACAGCTTTATGTTCGGATCTTTTTATTACGATCACATCTCCGCTGTTTACGGACACACTGTTTTGTCCGTCACACGAGAGCATTATGCCGCTGTACCTTGTTTTGATGGAAATTTTTATCACATCATCACCCGATACCACCATCGGGCGTGAATACAAGGCATGCGGGCAAATGTGCGTGATCGCTATAAGCTCCGTATAGGGGCTCAATATAGGTCCACCCGCAGAGAGATTATACGCCGTTGAACCCGTAGGAGTCGCTATTATAATGCCGTCTGCACGAAATGTGTTAAGATAGGCACCGCTTACCTCGACCCCGAGCGTGATCATCTTTGAAAACACCGAGTTGGTAATGCTTATTTCGTTAAGCGCCATATATTTGCTCTCTTTACCTTCTATGACGGCTTCGAGCATCATTCTCTTTTCAACGGTCGCTTTTCCGCTTATCACCGTTTCCAAGGCATCAAGAGCGTCCTTTTTTTCCACATCCGCAAGATAACCGAGCGTACCGAAATTTATGCCGAGAAGAGGAGTGTGGTGTATTGCCGAAAGCCTTGCGGCACGAAGTATAGTACCGTCACCTCCGAGCACCACAACAAAATCCGATTCTGCGCAAAGCTTTTCATCTTCACAAAAGATCGCATTGGCACTCAGCTTTCCCTTTACGGTATTCGGCAAAAATATCTCACAGCCTTTATCCTCTGCCCATCTCACAAGTTTGGAAGTTTCCAAAAGCATGGGATCCTTTTCGGTATTGGTAATAAAACCTATTTTAGTCATCTGTCAATTCCTTTAGTGCCTCATCGCTCGGCAATTGCGTTTTTGTTTTTGAACAAATATAAAGATACTCTCTGTTGCCGTCTCCTCCTCTTATAGGAGAAGGGAGCAACTTAACTGGATACAGCCCCGCATCCGAACAATACCTCACAAAGTTTTTTACCGCTCTGAAA
>CAMOYW010000272.1 GCA_946630405.1 uncultured Clostridia bacterium
TGGGTGATACCATGGGTAAATATCACCCTCACGGCGACGCATCCATTTACGATGCCCTTGTAAGGCTTGCTCAGGATTTTTCCATGCGTTATCCCCTTGTGGACGGTCACGGAAATTTCGGCTCCATAGACGGCTACCAGGCGGCGGCATCAAGATATACCGAGGCGAGGATGGCAAAGATATCACTGCCCTTGCTTGCAGATATCGAAAAAAATACGGTGGATTTTATCCCCAACTATGACGGTGAATATGAGGAGCCTACCGTGCTTCCCTGCCGTTTCCCCAATCTTTTGGTAAACGGTGCTACGGGTATTGCCGTAGGTATGGCTACGAACATACCTCCCCACAATCTTAAAGAGGTGGTGGATGCCCTTATTCTTATGATCGACAATAAGATCACGGAGGACAGGGAGACCGAGATAGACGAGCTTTTGACCGTAGTTAAAGGCCCCGACTTCCCTACGGGAGCCAATATCATAGGCCGCTACGGTATGGAGCAGGCATACAAGACGGGTAAGGGAAAGCTCAGGGTGCGCTCTAAGTGCGAGATACAGACGGCACCCTCGGGCAAAGAGACCATAATCGTGACCGAGATACCTTTTAATGTGAATAAATCCCGTATGATAGCGGGTATCGCCGACCTTGTAAAGGAAAAGCGTATAGAAGGTATTGCCGATATACACGACCATTCCGACAGAAACGGTATAAATATCGAGATAGAGTGCAAGAAGGAGGCAAGTGCGGAGCTTATACTTAACAAGCTCTATAAGTTCTCTCAGCTTGAAGAAACTTATTCCGTCAACTTCCTTGCCATAGTCGACAACGTGCCCAGGACCCTTAACCTTAAGGAAATGCTTGAATACTACATGCTCCATCAGGAGGATGTGGTCAGAAGGCGCACAAAGTTCGACCTTGACAAAGCACTTGCAAGAATACACATAGTTGAGGGCTTACTTATCGCCCTTGACAATATAGACGAAGTCATCAATATACTTCGCTCTTCTCAAACCGTGCCCGAGGCAAAGGAAAGACTTATGTCGGGCTTTGCCCTTACGGAGATACAGGCAGGCGCTATTGTTGAGATGCGTTTGCGTGCTCTTGTCGGACTCGAAAGAGAAAAGCTTGAAAACGAAAAGACCGAGCTTGAGATTACTATTGAAGAGCTTAGAGGTATACTTGAGGATAAGATAAAGCTTCTTGAAGTTATCAAGAAGGAATTTATTGAAGTAAGAGATAAATACGGCGACGAGAGACGCACAAACCTTCTTCCCGATATGGGCGAGATAGATATGGAGGATCTGATAAGCGACGAACTCAGTGCCGTGACCATATCCAAACTTGATTATATCAAGAGGATAAGCCTTGATACCTACAAGAGCCAAAACAGAGGCGGTAAGGGTATAAAGGGAATGCAGACAAGAGAAGAGGACGAAGTTTCAAAGCTCTTCATCTCTTCCAACCATTCGCAGATACTCTTCTTTACCAATGTGGGTAAGGTATACAGGATAAAGACATGGCAGATACCCGAGGCGGGAAGGACTGCAAAGGGTACACCCATAGTCAACATCATAGGGCTTGAACAGGGCGAGAGGATAAGCGTGGCACTTCCCGTTAAACGCTACGGAGAAGAGCAGTTTATCACCATGCTAACAAAGCATGGTGTAGTTAAGCGTGTGAGCCTTCAAAGCTTTATGAACATACGAAAGGGCGGCTTGCGTGCCGTAAATCTTCGTGAGGGCGACGAGCTTATCGCAGCCTTTAAGACCAACGGCGATGAAGAGATCTTTGCCGTTACGAGAGAAGGTATGGCTATCCGATTTAAAGAAAGCGACGTGCGAGGCATGGGCAGGACCGCGACGGGAGTTAAGGCTGTAACACTTTCCGAAGGAGATGTGATAGTCGGTGCAGATGTTGTGGACGAGAGATTCAAGGTGCTTATAGCTACCGAGAACGGCTACGGCAAGTGTAACGATATTTCAAGCTATAAGGTTCAGCACCGAGGCGGAAAGGGTCTTAAGGCATACAAGATAACCGAAAAGACGGGTAAGATCACGGGTCTTGCCATGGTCGAAGATGGAGAGCAGCTCATCATCATTACCGATGAGGGCAGCGTGATACGTATAAAGGTTGACGATGTAAAGACCACTCAAAGCCGTGCTACAAGCGGTGTGAAGCTTGTAAATGTAAAAGACGGAGTCAAGGTTGTAAGTATAGACAAGATCCGTAAAGAAGCCATAGCCGAAGAAAACGGTGAGGAAGAAGCGGAGAGTGAATAATAAGGGGGGTGTAAAAAATAAGTTTTTTACACTCCCTTGGTTTCTTTCAAATATTGCAGGCTCTGTCTGCTCCTTAGCGAAAATGCGATTTCCGCCTGCGGATCAAAGTCTGCGACGCTAATATTACTATGTCATTAATTATTTACAGCTCGGGAATGTGTTTTTTTACATTCCCGTTTTTCAACAGTTATGAATAAATTTAAACCTATACTTTATATTTCGGCTTTGGGGTTTGTTTGCCTTTTTTATATGGACATGCCGTCGTGGTATGTTTTGCTTGCGATTGCAATGCTTATATGCGGCAGATCCATATATAAGGGAAAATTGGATTTTTCACTTAAAAACAAACCCGTATTTGTTTTTGCCTTTTTATTTAATATTTGCATAGGGAGCTTTTTTTGGAATTCGGTTTCTTCATTGCCGATAGACGGGCGTATCGTGGCGTTTTTGCTTTCTTTGATGGGAGTGCCGTTTTCAAAGGCTGTGCTTGATATGCTTTTTAAGAATGGGGAAAAAGAGCAAGGCGGGGAAATAATTGTGTCGGGGTTT
>CAMOYW010000273.1 GCA_946630405.1 uncultured Clostridia bacterium
ACAGTCCCTTATAGGGACAGAGCAAGCCACCCGCTAAGCGGGTGGTCTTGACTGCAAAATATCATGTTACAGATACAGAAAAATGGTTTTAGTGGATTAATTATTTACATTGTTTAAAATCTATGATATAATATCGAAGGGTGTGCATAAATATGGAGTTTATGCATGGGGATCATCAAGTGAGGGGAAAATAGAATTATGTATGGCTTATTCAATATGAAATGCGGAGTGAGTTTATGACGGTATTGGGTAGCTTTGTTATGGCATTTTCGAGGTTTAGCAAGATCCCGATGCCTTATATAGAGTGGAAACCCGATAAAATGACCTATGTGTTTTGTTTTTGGCCGTTTATCGGACTGACTATCGGGCTTTTGCAACTGCTTGTTTTTTTCTTGTGTGATGCATACAATGTCGGTGCCATGCTTAGAGCGGCGGTCATGACTGCCGTACCGATATTGTTTACGGGCGGTATACATATTAAGGGTTTTATGGCGACGCAGGATATGCTTGCTATGCACGAGTCGAGCGCCAAGCTTCTTGCTTTTATGGAACAGGGACATATAGGGTTCTCGTCTATGGTGCATATAGTTATATACACTTTGTTGAGTTTTTGCTCGTATATTTATATAGATTCTTACACCAAAATAATGCAGGCGATCACAGCTTACGTGCTGTCAAGAGCTCTCGGCTGCGTGGTCATGCTTTCCTTGACTTGTGTGAAAAAAAAGGGTATATTTTATACTTTTTACACCAATTCCAATAAATTTGCGTTAAGTGTGAGTTCCGTATTTTGGATAGTTTCCTCACTTATACTTTTGGAGATTTACATGCCTATAGCCACGCTGTTTATAATGGTAGCGGAAATAGTGTTTATGCTTATATATGTATACAATATGAAAAAAAGGCTTGGCGGTGTCACGGGAGATACGGTGGATTATTTTCAGTATGTTTCGGAGATGCTTGCCGTTGTGATGATAGCGGTGGGTTCTAATTTAATGATATGACAAAAAGACAAATGAGACGCTCCTTTAATATAATTGCGCTTAAATATTTGATGTATAATGTTATAAGCGTTGTGTTTATGTTTATGTTTTGGTTTGGAGCTATGATCGTAACGGGAAACAAAAACCTTGATACCAATGATAATGCCGCTTATGTGGCTCAGCTTGTATCGGTGGTGGCGGCTTCCGTGGTGCTTATGGCTGTGGATAGACCGAAAAAGTGGTTTAAATCAAGGGGATATATGAGTTCTAAAGGTATCTACAAAGCTGTTGTGTTCATGATAGTTTTGCAGATAATATCTACCATACTGATGGTCATGGCGGAGTCGCTTTTTAATATGGGCGGTTTGACACTTGTACCCAAGTATCTTGATGAAGTTGACGAAAACAATATATGGATGATACTGTACTCTTGTATTATTGCTCCGATATGCGAGGAACTTTGTTTCAGAGGATTTTTGTTGTCTTCTTTGAAAAAATACGGGAAGGTATTTTCCGTTGTTTCCACCGCATTGCTTTTCTCTTTGTTCCACGGGAATCCCATTCAAGGGATAAATGCCTTTATTCTCGGCTTGTTTTTGGGATATATTGCTTTAAACTACGGGCTGAAATGGGCTATGGTGTTTCATGCACTTAACAACATAGAGATAAGTTTTATCTCGTCTGTTACCGATTATTTCGGAGAAGAAAGTGCTGTCGGATATGCTTTAAATGCTGTGGTGGCTGTTGCTGTGCTTGCCGCAATAATGTCAACTATTTTTATTATTGTAAGAAATGCCGATAAAATCGGCTCATATATGTCTAAAAACGGTTCCGGTATGGGTAAATGCTTTGTATCCATGCTTTGTTCCGTATTTATTATATCAATATTGTACGGACTTTATACTTTTATCACAAGTGTAGGTCCCATGTAAACGGAGGTCATTATGGATTATAAATCTGCAGGTGTGGATGTTGAGGCGGGCTACAGAGCCGTCGAATTAATGAAGGAACATGTTAAGGCGACTGTCAGGGACGAGGTCATAGGCGGTCTCGGCGGTTTTGGAGGTTTGTTTGATATTTCCAAAGCAAAGGATATGGAAAGACCCGTGCTTGTAAGCGGTACGGACGGTGTCGGAACAAAGCTTAAGCTTGCTTTCCTTATGGATAAGCACGATACCATAGGTATTGATGCCGTTGCCATGTGTGTAAATGATGTGGTGTGCAGCGGTGCCGAGCCTTTATTCTTCCTTGACTATATTGCGTGCGGTAAGAACGATCCCGAAAAGATAGCTCAAATTGTCAAGGGAGTTGCAGAAGGATGTAAAGAAAGCGGATGCTCTCTTATAGGCGGTGAGACTGCCGAAATGCCCGGATTTTACCCCGTGGATGAATATGACCTTGCAGGTTTTACGGTGGGTATAATGGATCAAGCCAAAGCAATTGACGGGACCGATATTAAAGCGGGTGACGTTCTTATAGGCATAGCTTCAAGCGGTATCCATTCCAACGGATATTCACTTGTAAGAAAGGTGTTTGAGCCTCTTGAGGAAAATCTCTTCAAAAAATACGACGAGCTCAACACAACGCTCGGAGAAGTTCTCCTTACACCTACAAAGCTTTATGTTAAGCCCGTACTTGAGCTTATTAAAAGTGTAAAGGTAAAGGGCATAAGTCATATCACGGGTGGCGGATTTATTGAAAACATACCGAGAATGATGCCCAAGGGAACTAAAATAAACATTGAAGAGGGTACATGGGAAATACCGGCTATTTTCAAACTTATCGAAAAAACGGGTAATGTTAAGAGAATGAGTATGTACA
>CAMOYW010000274.1 GCA_946630405.1 uncultured Clostridia bacterium
ATGGAAACGTCCTTTTTCTCGTCCTCGCCGTACTTAACGCCCGCAAGCTCGCAGACCTTGTCTCTTATGGCTTTTACGGTGTCCACATCGAATATGGAGTTTACGCCCTGCATAACGGTCGCAATTCTTTCAAGACCCATACCCGTGTCTATATTGGGATTTGCAAGGTTTGAATAGGAACCGTCCTCCTCTTTGTTGAACTGAGTGAACACAAGGTTCCATATCTCCATGTAGCGGTCGCAGTCACAGCCTACGGTACAATCGGGCTTGCCGCAGCCGTACTCCTCGCCCTTGTCGTAGTATATTTCGGAGCAGGGGCCGCAGGGACCTACACCGTGCTCCCAGAAGTTATCTTCCTTACCCATGCGGAATATTCTTTCGGGAGCAAGTCCTATCTCCTTGTTCCAAATATCGTATGCCTCGTCATCGTCCTGATAGACGGAAACATAAAGTCTGTCCTCGGGAAGCTCCACCACCTTTGTGAAAAACTCCCATGCCCAATGAATGGCATCGTGCTTAAAGTAATCTCCAAAGGAGAAGTTGCCGAGCATCTCAAAGAATGTGCCGTGACGTGCTGTCTTTCCCACGTTCTCTATATCGCCCGTTCTTATACATTTCTGGCAGGTGGTCACTCTCTTGCGAGGCGGTACCTGCTGACCCGTGAAGTAAGGCTTCAAAGGTGCCATACCCGAATTGATGAGCAAAAGCGACTTGTCGTTGTGAGGTATGAGAGATGCGCTCGCAAGCCTCAAATGCCCTTTGCTCTCAAAGAAAGAAAGATACTTTTCTCTTATTTCGTTTACACCCATGAAATTCATTTGTCCTGTTCCTCCATCTCGGAAATGTATTGTTTGTTAAGCTCTATCAAGCCCTTTATATAGCTTTCGGAGGGACCTCCGTCCACCTTGCGTGAATTTACACATTCTTCAAGGCTTATCGCCTTGTATATATCTTCCGTGAATATGTCGCTTATCGCCTTGTATTCGTCAAGTGTCAGCTCGTCAAGGCTCTTGTCGTTGTTTATGGAATAGAGTACGAGCCTTCCGATTATCTCGTGTGCATCTCTGAAAGGTACGCCCCGTTTCACAAGCCAGTCCGCCGCATCCGTCGCATTCATAAATCCCTTTTTCGCCGCCGAATACATGGTATCTTTATTGACCGTCATGGTGGCGAGCATTTTGGTGAATACGGGCAGGCACATCTTTATCGTGTCCACCGCATCGAATACGCCCTCCTTGTCCTCCTGCATATCTTTATTGTATGCAAGGGGCAGACCCTTCATGGTGGTAAGCATAGCCATAAGGTGACCGAACACCCTGCCGCTCTTTCCTCTGATAAGCTCCGCCATATCGGGGTTCTTCTTCTGCGGCATGATGGACGAGCCTGTGGAATAAGCATCGTCAAGCTCTATAAATTTGTACTGCTGACTTGACCAGATGACGATCTCCTCGCAGAAACGGCTCAAATGCACCATAAGTATGGAAAGAGTGTTCAAAAGCTCTATCACGAAATCTCTGTCGCTCACACCGTCCATGGAATCGAGGGTAATGGAGTCAAAGCCGAGCTGCTCCATTACGAACACTCTGTCAAGGGGATATGTGGTAGCCGCAAGTGCGCCCGAGCCGAGGGGCATCACGTTCGTCCTTTTGTAGGTGTCCGTGAGCCTTGCATAGTCACGCTTTAGCATCTCCACATAGGCAAGTACATGGTGTGCAAGGGTAACGGGCTGAGCGTTTTGCAGGTGAGTATATCCCGGCATTATGGTAGCCGTATGCTCCGAAGCGATATTGTTAAGTACGCCCACAAGTTCAAGCACGAGCTTTTTGATATCCGTTATCTGATCTTTAAGATACATCCTTATATCGAGAGCTACCTGATCGTTCCTGCTCCTGCCCGTGTGCAGCCTTTTGCCCACATCTCCTATCCTATCTATGAGGATGGACTCTATATTCATGTGGATGTCCTCCGCCTTTTCGTTGAACTCCACCTTGCCCTCTTCAATGTCCTTAAGTATCTCTTTGAGGGTCTTTTGTATAAGCTCGCTGTCCTTTTCGGGTATTATGCCCTGCCTGCCGAGCATGGCGGCATGAGCTACCGAGCCCAATATATCCTGCCTGTACATTCTCGAATCAAAGCCTATGGAGCTGTGAAAATGATCCGTAAAGCTGTCCGTGCTTTTGGTGAAGCGTCCGCCCCACAATTTTTTCTCACTCATGTTTTATCCTCGCTACTCCCGACTCTATTGCCGCCTTGGAAACGGCTGCCGCAATATCCTTTACCACGCTCTTGTTAAGTGCGGAAGGTATGATTATACCCTTTGCCAGATCCTCATCCGTCACAAGCTTTGAAATGGCATCGGAGGCGGCAAGCTTCATTGCATCGTTTATATCTTTTGCCCTCACATCAAGTGCGCCCCTGAATATGCCGGGGAAGGCAAGCACATTGTTTATCTGATTGGGGAAGTCGCTTCTTCCCGTTGCCACTACCCTTGCGCCCGCTTCAAGTGCCACATCGGGCATAACTTCGGGCACGGGATTTGCCATGGCAAATATAATGGCATCCTTGTTCATGGTCTTTATCATATCCGCAGTCAAAAGACCCGGAGCGGAAACACCTATAAATATATCCGCACCCTTTACTATATCGGCAAGAGTGCCGTCCTTGCAATGGGGATTGGTAATGGCGGCAAGCTCCGTATAAGCAGGCTCCTTATAGCTCTTTTTGGATGAATATACGCCGTTAAGGTCGCAAAGTGTTATATCCTTTATTCCTGCCTTTAAAAGAAGCTTTGCAAT
>CAMOYW010000275.1 GCA_946630405.1 uncultured Clostridia bacterium
TAAATATATAAATTTGGCTCTACACATCATTAATGGGCTGTCGCCAAGTGGTAAGGCAACGGATTCTGATTCCGTCATTCGCAGGTTCGAATCCTGCCAGCCTAGCTTTTAAAATGAGTACCAAGTGAATTTCGGTTCGCTTGGTTTTTTTGTTTTACAAAACCCTTTTGGTGTGGTAAAATAAGATAGACTTCTTTTGAAAGGAAAACATTATGTTAAAAGCAATAAAATATTTGATGCTCATACTTTGTGTATGCGCCTTATCCGCTTGCACGGGCGGACGGCAAGAGGCACAGGAACAGTATGTGGAAGAATTTGTGGAACATTTCAGAGAGCATGATTTTGCGGCAATGTACGCCATGACAAACGACAGCATGGCATACTTTCAAGACCTTTACATGCCCGACAACGAGTACAACAAGCGTATATTTGACGCAATGTCCGAAAATCTCTATTTCGAGATAACATCGTCGGAAAAGAAGAACGACACCATAAACGTATACGCAAAGGTAAGCAACATAGATATGCGCCAAGCAATCCCCCAAATACGAGATAAATATTTACAGCTGCTCTCCACGGCAGGCGAGGATGCAGACGTGAACGCAATGTACACCGACGTTATAGAAGAGGTGCTTTCAAGCTCCGACCTTGCCTACACCGAAAAGGAGACGGTGTTCAACTTTGTGAAAATGAACGGGAATTGGGTCATTGACAGCAACATAGGTATATATGACGACCTGAGCGGCGGCTACCTGCAAAACTATTTCGATATGAACATAGTGGGAGGTGCCATTGCAAAGGCACAGCAAAACAATGAGGAAAAGTAAGCTCTATCTCGCTCCCATGGAAGGGTTGACGGGTCACGTATTCAGGGAAACTTATGCAAGAAGCTTCGGCTGTATAGACAAATACTTTACTCCCTTTATATCGGCGACCGTGAGCAAAAGCCTGAAAACAAAGGAACTCAGGGACGTAACGAACAACACCCTCCCTCTCGTGCCGCAGATCATGGCTAACGAGACGAAAAGCTTTTTATCCACCGCCAAAAGGTTGAGGATAATGGGATACGAGGAGCTGAATTTAAACCTCGGCTGTCCGTCGGGAACGGTCACGGGCAAGGGAAGAGGCTCGGGCTTTTTGGCAAAGCCGAAAGAGCTTGATGCCTTCTTATACGAGGTCTTTTCAAACCTTGACGGACAACGCCTCTCCGTAAAAACAAGGCTCGGCATGTACGACAGGGACTCTTTCCCCGAACTTTTGAATATTTACAACAAATATCCCATAAGTGAGTTGATAATCCACCCCCGCACAAGGCAGGATTTTTACGGCGGCACACCCGACCTTGAAGCATTTGCCTACGCCGTGCAAAACACCGACATTCCCCTTTGCTACAACGGAGATGTTAACGACCCCGAATTTTACAAAAAAATAACCGACTCCTTCCCCAATATAACAGCCGTGATGCTCGGCAGAGGCTTGATAACGGACCCCACCCTCGCCGCAAAAATAGACGGCAACCAAGGCTTTACAAAAGCCCACATCCTCACCTTCATGAACGAGCTCTACACCGAATATCTCAAAATATTCGGTAATGATGCCATATTCAGAATGAAAGAACTGTGGACATACACGGGAAAAAGCTTTGAAGGCAACGAAAAACCGCTGAAAGCAATTAAAAAAGCCAAAAACACAAAGGAATACGAAACGGCAGTCGGAATGATGAGAATATGAAAATCTCACAACACAGAGCCTCGGCTCTGTGTTTTTTTGTAGGCAAAATATTCCCTGTGAATCATCTATCACTTTTGCTTAGCAAAAGACGGCTTCGCTTTCCGCATTTCATTGCGGTAAATCTATCGTTCCAAATTATCACTCATAAATTATGTATAAAATTATTTCGTGCGGGACGACACGGGGTCGTCCCCTACAATATACCTTTAAAATCTATTTTTCGTATAAAATCTACGCATTTTGATTTCTTCACATTATTACCAATGATTGAACGATTTGCAATTATAAAATCCAAAACATAAAAATATACAAATAATTGATTTTTCATGTAATTTATATGGAACGACAATACTCAATTTATGATCCATTCTCCATTTAAACTTCTATGCGCATCAATCCCTTTACAACATCACCGATTATTTAGCATACTTTCACAAGCGGGCACCTATAACCCACTACCTATATATAATAGAACCTTTATTTATTATTCAAATAATAAAGAGATTGACAAAAAAAAAACAAATGTTATAATGTGAACACAAACAGACAATGTAAGTGATAATTAAAGTACAATATCACCATCCAACGAAAGGGGGATGTTACTATGACTATAAATCCGCAAACACTTAAAACAGGGTATAAACTTGCAAAGACAGCATGGGAAATTGGAAATGCAGTAGTTGCAGTCGTTACTATCGTAATTGCGAAAAGAAAAAACAAAGAAAAAACAGCTTAATTTGCCTGAAATAGATCAATGCAAATAATAATTTATATACAATATTGCTATTCCAAAGAAAGGGGAATGCTGCTATGAAGAAAACTAATATGAAGGTCACTAATCCAGCTACAATTAGTAATTTTGCTGTAAATCCGAAAAAAATTGAAACATGGTTGGAAATTGGAAAGGCATTGCTTGACGCCGGTATTTTTATATATAAAAAAATTAATAATAAAGAAAAAACAGATTAACCCTCCCAAAATAGACCAATGCAAATAATAATTTATATACAATTTTGCTATTCCAAAGAAAGGAGAGTACTAC
>CAMOYW010000276.1 GCA_946630405.1 uncultured Clostridia bacterium
ATAGTTAATGATAAGATGTACTTATATTGGCGGTTGATTTGGAGTAAATCAAAAATATAATTGGGGCTTTCCGACAAAATGGGTATAAAAAGAGGGAGTGAAAATCACATCCCTCAAATTGTAAATAATGTGGCGACAGTATTATTTGAAGACGGAAAATTTATACCTCTTTAAAGGTTTGATCGTCTTTGTTGTATACATATCCTTCGGGTACACCCTCAAGGTCGGGATATACCTTTGCGGTAAACTCATCTATTTTTAAGTTGGGATCCAAATCTCCCGTTTTTTGCAAATCTTCAAAGGAGGCTTTGAAAGTCTCTCTTCCCAAAGAAACCGAGGGTTCATAATTGAGCCTTGAAAGTATTTCTCCGTATGCTTTTGTATCTTCATCGCTCTCTGTGGGCATATATCCGTTTTCCACCTGCAGTTCAGCCGTTTTATCGGGGAATGCATCCACAAAGGCGGCTGCTTTTTGTATAGCTCTTGTGTAAGCGGCGGCACCTTCTGGGTTATTGTCGATAAGTTCTTGCGATACATAGGCTTGGCAGCAGTATTCTTGTGAGAAAACTTCGTCCTCTCCTATATCGAGCAGTTTTATAAAGTCATAGTTTTTTTCGGCATTGTAGGCTACGGGGTCATGTATACCTATGGCATCTACCGCACCGTTATCAAGGGCGATGGGCAAGTCCGTCATACCGTAGGTCGCAAATTGTATATCCGCATCTTTGCCGTTTACCGTAAAGCCCAAAGAGTAGAGCTTTCTTTTCAGCTGTATGGGGGCAGAGTCCGAAAGAGAGGCAACGCCTATGGTCTTTCCCTTTAAATCTTCAAGAGAGTTTATACCCGACCCGTTTTTAGAGTAAAACTTGGTACAACCTCTGTGAAGTCCCGTTACAAAGGCTATGGGAAGTCCGTTTGATATGGGCTGCATAAGTGTACCCGTTAATCCGTAGCCTGCGTTTATATTTCGGCTTGTGATCTGCTCTGTCACGGTATCTATATTGGAGGTCACGATTTCGTATTTTTGCCCTATGGCGTTAAATTCCTCATCAAAATAGCCGTTTATAATTGCAATGTGTACGGGCGCAAGGCAAAGACTTTCTTTGTTGTTGAGTATCTTTACGGAAAAGGTTTCCGCATTATTGCTTGCCGTATCCTCCGCTTTTTTTTCGGCATTACATCCGCTTAAAACAGACAGTGCCAATACTCCGCTTAAAATCGCTTTTAATAATCTTTTTTGTGCTTTTTTCATGGCTTTTCCTTTCATAAATAGTATTCGGGTTCTTTGTTTTCCCCTGCGTAGTTTAAAATTTTAAGTATTTTGGTACGATACTGTATAAAGTTGTAACTTCCTCTTGCTCTTGGTCTTGCAAGTTCTATATTTATTATTTTCTCAACTTTTGCGGGTCTTGGAGTCATTATCACCACCTTGTCCGATAAATATACCGCCTCGTCCACATCGTGGGTAACCATTATCATGGTTATTCCGTGATAGTGTTGTATTTTCAGTATTTCATCTTGCATATTCATTCGTGTAAAGGCATCCAGTGCTCCCAGAGGTTCGTCCAGTAAAAGCACCTTTGGTTTTCCAACCAATGCCCGTGCAAGAGATGCCCTTTGGTTCATGCCTCCCGATAACTGATGAGGGTAGGAATTTTCAAATCCCTTGAGATTTACCATTTCTATATATTCATCCACATCTTTTTGCTTTTCCTTGTATATTCCTCTTGCCTTTAAGCCGAAGGCGATATTTTGCCGTATGGTCAGCCAGGGGTAGAGGTTGGACTGTTGAAAGGCAAAACCTCTGTCTGCTCCGGGACCTTGTACGGGTATATCGTCCACACATATTTCTCCGCCATCTGCAAGGGAAAGACCCGAAATTGCCCTTAAAAGGGTGGTTTTACCGCAACCCGACGGGCCTATAAGTGAAACGAAACTTCCCGGCTCTATGCTCAAAGTAATGTCGTTTAGTGCCGTGACCTTCGTTTTATCGGGATTAATGAAGCTTTTGGACACATTTTTAATATCTATTTTTCCTACCACTTTATCACTCCTTTTTGCCAGCTTAGTGCCTTTTCTCTAAAGGCGAATAATAATTTAAGGACTAAATTACACAGAAATGCAAGCAGTATCAAACCTGCGTAAACGTTGGAGTAGAGCATCATACTTTTTTGCCAGTTTAAATACCAGCCTATGCCCAGCTTGCAACCGAACATTTCTGCGGTTATAAGGGTCACAAAAGCTCCCGTGGTGGCGTAAAACAAGCCTAAAAATACACTCGGCAAGGCGGCGGGTATACCCACATGGAATATTTTATATATTTTTTTGGCACCGAAGGTATCTGCCACCTCAAAAATGCCTGAGATACATTTCGTATGCCGTTGCTTGTCATTATGGTTATGGGGAACCATACCGATAGGGCTATCATAAATACCGCCGCCTGATAGGAGGTGGTAAAAAGAGAAAGCACCAAAGGAGACCAGGAAGTGGCCGGGATAGGCCCTATGATCTTTGTAAAAGGATCCATCCAATAGGAAAATGTTTTGTTAAAGCCTATTAGTATTCCCGATATGAGCCCCAAACCTCCTCCGATAGCATAACCGTAGAGTAAAAGCTTGAAGGAGGAAAGGACACATTCCGTCAAAAGTTCCCTGTCGTTTATGAAAACCTCGAATACTCTGTCCAAAGAGGGAAAAAACAGCACGGGTAAAAGGGCAAATTTGCTGCACACAATATTTATGGCGTTGATCAATAATACGCCGCCTGCAAAT
>CAMOYW010000277.1 GCA_946630405.1 uncultured Clostridia bacterium
ACATTCCATGTGTACTTACCGGGATCCTTATCAAGGAAGTCCGATACATCCACGCTGTCGCTTGTGTCAAGGTAGAACACAAGTCTGTCGTTAAAGCCCGAGCTTGAACTTGACCTTGACGAACTTGACGATCCATTCTTTTTGACGGTCACATAGAAAACGTAATCGTAATCATCGCTCGTCTTGCACTCTGCTGTAACGATAGTTTCACCCGAAGTTTTTGCTCTTACAACACCGGAACTGCTTACCGTAGCAATGGATGAATAAAGATTATCCCATGTGTACTTGTTTGCCGACAAATTAACGTAGGATGAAAGATCCTTAGTATCGTCAACATATAATGTGATATCTCTTTTCCTGATATCATTGGAATTGTAGCTGCTTGCCTTTGTGACCTTAACCACAAATATATAGCTGTTTCCGCCCGATTTTGCATCGGCATTTACTCTAACGGTACCTGCTCCGACACATTCAAACACGCCTCTGCTCTCGATCCTGCAAATAGCAGAATCTTCACTTTCCCAATCATACGCCATGGTCTCCTGGTCAACATAGGAGCTGAGCGAGATAACATCTCCCACTTCCGCGGAAATGTTCTTTGTGATGATCCTGCCTGTAGCCTCATTACCCTTTACCGTAACATAAAAAATATATTCGGCAGTGTTCGACTCCGCCGAAACATATGCAGTACCCGCGGAATCCGCAATAATACTGGTCGTACCTCCTCTGCTCTCTATATAGGCAACGGAAGGATTGTCCGTAGACCATCTGTAAGAAGAAGGCGAGCCGGATACATAATACGACATATCTATGCCCTCTCCCGAAGTCATAGATATGTTCTTTGTGTAATATTGGATCTCGACATCGTTATAACTACTGTCGTTATAGTCACCGTAATCGCTGTTATTATTGTAACTTTCATCATCGTTTTGGATCTCCCAAGGGTTGGCGTTTGCCGTTACCGCAAACGATGTGCAAAGCATTACAGCAGACAAAGATGCCGTAAGCACTCGTTTTAATCTTTTAAATGCCATAAAATCACTCCTTTATGAAATTATTTTAGGATATCTCTAAAAACCGCTTTAAATCAAACCTCGGAGAATTTTTTCGTAGACGAGGCAAAAGCCAAAAGCATAGTCAAAAACCATGTTGAGAAACTTTAACGACGAATACGGAAAAAACATCAGGTTACGTAAAGATGAGTTTTTAGAAGTGCCCTTCATTATATTCGCATTATAATTCTCTTTAGCTATTGTTGTCAAGCAATATTTAAAATTCGTTAAAAATTATTAATTTTTAATTAAATATTAATGTGAAAGCTATAAGAATCTCAATATTTATAGTTTCACATCAAAAATCCCCTCTGTCTGTTCCTTAAGGAATCACTGATTTAATTAATATATATGTTTGCATTTTTAAATATTGTGTGCTATACTACAAGTAGCTAAATAGGAAACTTTGGGAGATATAATATGTTTATAAAGAAGCTGCATACCCCCGAGGGCGTAAGAGATTACACCCCCGAGGAAATGGAAACAAGAGCACATATAGAAAACGGGGTGGCGGATCTGTTCCGCTCATTCGGTTACCGTGAGGTAAAGACCCCTACATTCGAGTATGCCGAAGTATTTGAAAACAAAGGCTCGGTATCGGACAAAAATATATATAAATTCGTTGACAGAGACGGCTCCGTCATATCTTTAAGACGCGATATGACCCCCGCCATAGCAAGACTTGCCGCAACATGCTACACCGATGCGGATATGCCGCTGCGTCTTTGCTACTTTGAAAATATGTTCCGCTCCAATGCGGGCAACCAGGGCAAACAAAGAGAATTTCGTCAGGCAGGTGCTGAGCTTATAGGTGCAAGCGGTATATGCTACGATGCGGAAATACTTGTGCTTGCATGTGAAAGTCTTTTAAAGGCAGGCATTGAAGATTTTGAGATATGCGTAGGTCATTCCCGTCTTATACCCGCACTTTTAAATGGCGTAGAGAATTGCGAGGAGATCACGGCAGCCCTTGCCGATAAAAACTACGTACTTGCGTCGGAGCTGATAAAAGATGCCGACGTTTCCGAAAATGTCAAAACGGTGATCTACCGCCTTCCGCAACTTATAGGCGATCTTTCGGAGACCGAAGAGGCGGAAAAGCTCCTTGAAGGCACAAACGCCAAAGAATATATTACATATCTTAAAGATATATATACTCTTCTCGGAGATCACGGCAAATACATTTCCTTCGACCTGAGCGTGATAGGAAGCATGGACTACTACACGGGGATAGTATTCAGAGGCTACGTAAGAGGTATAGGCTTTTCCGTGATAGACGGCGGAAGATACGACAACCTTCTTTCGCAATTCGGCATGGATAAACCCGCTGTTGGCTTTGCTCTTAAGGTAAGCGACCTTATGAAGCTGCACATTAACGGTTCAAATACCGACACTCATATATCAATAAGCGGAAACGACCCCGTAAAGGTCATAAACATAGGTCAAAAGCTTAGAGAAAGCTGTAATAAGACCATAACCTACGCCTTTGAACACGGCAATAAATATTTGAACCATGTCCACATAGGCGAAAAAGCGGAGATAGACTTAGAAGGCAAACACTTCACATGTGAAGCTGATGCCGACGAAATTGCAAAAACGATCAGGAGAGAGTCTTAAATGCCAAATGAATATATAACCTTTGCTCTTGCAAAGGGCAGACTTGCGGACATCACCATGGAGCTTTTGGAAAAGCTCGGTATAACCTGCGAGGAAATG
>CAMOYW010000278.1 GCA_946630405.1 uncultured Clostridia bacterium
AAGAGCCTGCTCGGGCTTTCCTGCCACGGCTTCAAGCAAAAGCCTGTATGTCATGGGGAAAGAAGAGCTGCCCTTTAACACATAACCGAAATGACCTACCGCTTCTTTCAGAGCCTCAAAGCTTTCGACTTTGGGTTCTTCATGCACTCTGTACACAAACGGAAGTTCAAGCCAATAGAAATGCTCCGCAACGGTCTCATTGGCTGCGAGCATGAATTCTTCTATTATACTTGTTGCTGCGTTTCTTTCTCTTTTGACTATATCAACGGGCTTTCCCTCTTCATCAACGACGATCTTCGCTTCGTCGAAATCGAAATCAAGAGAACCCCTTTGGGTACGCTTTTCGTGTAAAATATCCCGAAGCTCTTTCATAAGTAAGATCATGGGGACAAGTTCGGCGCATTTTTTTGCGGTTTCTCCTTCGGGATCCTGCAAAATATCGAAAACTTCGGTGTAGCTCATCCTGCGGTCAACGTTAATGACTGCTTTTTTTATATCGGAAGAGACCACTTCGCCGCTTTTATTGATATCCATGATACAGCAAAGAGACAACCTGTCCTCACCCATATTCAGGGAACAGATACCGTTTGAAAGAGAGTGCGGAAGCATGGGGACTACTCTGTCCGTCATATACACGCTCGTGCCTCTCTTGTAAGCCTCTTTGTCAAGTTCCGAGCCTTCCTTTACATAATGCGACACATCCGCAATATATACTCCGAGCCTGTATCCGCCTTGTATCAACTCCACACTTACCGCATCGTCAAGGTCTTTTGCGTCCTCGCCGTCTATGGTTATGCACATCACATCCCTGAGATCCGCTCTTCCCTTTATTTCGCTTTCGGAGACCTCCATGCTTACTTGCTTCGCCTCTTCAAGCACAGCCTTCGGAAATTCAACGGGTACTTCGTATTGCTTTAATATGGAAAGGATATCGACACCGGGGTCGTTGATGTGTCCGAGTATCTCGGTTATCTTTCCTTCGGGATTCCGCATTTTATCGGGATCGTATTCGGTTATTTTCGCAACCACCTTATGCCCCGATACGGCGTTGAGCGTTTTCCCTTTCGCAATATGGATGTCCTGGGATATTTTTCTGTCATCGGGTATCACAAATCCGCCGCCCTTACCCGACATAAATGTGCCGACGATGCTTTTTATCCCTCTTTCCACTACCCGTATAACTTCACCCTCGCTGCTTTTACCCGAGGAGGCGTAAACCTTGATAAGGACAGTGTCTTTATTGATGGCGCCGTTTTTCTTCTTTTCGGGTATGAACACATCGCCCAAAGTTTCATCTTCGCAGGTCACAAAGCCGAAGCCCCGTTCGTTCCCCTTAAAGACACCTCGAAGGATGTTTACGCTTTTGGCGGGCATAAGCTTGCCCTTTTTGGTCTGAATTATATCTCCAAGGCGTAAAAGCTCATCCACAGCCCTGTCAAATACGGGTTTGTCTTCACGGGGCACCATGAGGATAAGCTCGATATTTTCCCTCGTCATGGGTACATATTCGTCATCGTTAAAAAAACGTCTTAATAAATCAATTTTTTCTTCCATATTAAAACTCCAGATCCGATCTTCGGAGGGTGTTCAGGCTCAGCCGGGCATTTTAAAGATATTTTCGTTATCTTCTCTTATGGAGCGTTCCGCTACCTGCTTTTGCCAGTTTTCTTTATCCACATCTATTATTTCGACCGATATGACATCGGAGCTTACTCCGCAATCCTCCAAAGCCTTTACAAGGTTTTCGGTCATTTTCTGTTTAACTTCTTTTGTTCTTCCTTTGTACATTTCAACTGTTATGTGCGGCATATCCCCAGCCTCCTTTATTATTATATATAGTAAATTTTAAGTTTTTTTATAGCTTTTGTCAACCGAATTTAACGGTTAAAAAACAAATTTTACAAATTTTTAACAAATTCTCGTAAAAAACTTGAAAAAAACAGTTTACATAATTGTGATTTATTGGTATAATTGTAACATAAGAATAGAATGTCTCCAAAATATCGACATTCATGGGATGGCGGATGAAATTCTTATCATCGTCTATCGCTGTCCTTTATTTTTGCACTTTTTAAACAAGGAGGATTTAGAAATGGCAAAAGTTATGAAAACTATGGATGGTAATCAGGCTGCGGCTACCGTGAGCTATGCTTTTACGGAAGTTGCCGGTATTTACCCCATCACTCCCTCATCTCCCATGGCGGAGTATGTGGATGAGTGGGCTGCTCATGGCCTTAAGAACATTTTCGGTCAGACAGTCGATGTAGTTGAGATGCAATCGGAAGCAGGTGCAGCAGGTACTGTACACGGCTCTCTTGCGACAGGTGCTCTTACTACTACCTACACCGCTTCACAGGGTCTTTTACTTATGATCCCCAACATGTACAAGATCGCAGGCGAGCTTCTCCCTACGGTTTTCCATGTAAGCGCACGTTGCGTTGCAAGCCACGCACTTAACATCTTCGGTGACCACTCCGACGTTATGGCTTGCCGTCAGACAGGTTTTGCTATGCTCGCTTCCTCTTCCGTACAGGAAGTTATGGATCTCGGCGCAGTAGCACATCTTTCAACCATTAAGGGTAAGGTTCCCTTCCTTCACTTCTTCGACGGTTTCCGTACATCTCACGAAATTCAGAAGATCGAAGTTCTTGATTATGAGGATCTTGCAAAGCTTGTTGATATGGATGCAGTTAAGGCGTTCAAGAAGCATGCTCTCAATCCCGAGCATCCCGTAACAAGAGGTACCGCACAGAATCCCGATA
>CAMOYW010000279.1 GCA_946630405.1 uncultured Clostridia bacterium
TTTTGAAAGGGCAGAGTAGACGGCTTTTATTATTTGAGTTCCGCAGATGATACCGTCGGCTTTTGCAAGGAATATACCGTCCGATACTTCATCTTTGAATACAAGCTCCGAGGAAAGATCCCCCGTGCCTATATCTTCGTTAAGAAAGCTTTCTATGGACTTTCTGAGCATTATCTCGTTCATATTTTACTCCGTTATATAGTGCGCGCCTATACTTTCCTTTCTTGCTTTTGCGGCTTTTGCTATGAGATAGCCCGCCGTCAGCATATTGTAAAGCTCATATTCTTGTGCATTTGCGTTTTTGTCAAGTGATGTAAAGCCCTTGCTTGACGGCATATATTGCTCAAACCAAGCTATTATTTCGTCTATTCTGTGGCTTGAACGCACGATACCGAGAAATTCCATCATCTTGCTTCTTATTTCTTCTTTTGAGGGCAGAGCCTTCTTAAGAGGAGAGCCTTCGGGAAGTTCCGATTCGGTAAATTCTTCGCTCTTTCTCGGGTGTGTAAGGATATAGTCTGCAAGCAGTTTGCCGAACACAATGCCTTCAAGCAGTGAGTTGCTTGCAAGTCTGTTTGCACCGTGAACACCCGTGCAGGATACCTCGCCTACGGCAAAAAGACCGTCCACACTTGTAAGCCCTTCGGGAGTTGCCTCCACACCTCCCATGTGGAAGTGAGCACCGGGAGCTACGGGGAGCTTTCCGTCGTCGGGGTTTACACCGTGTTCCTCGCATATTTCGGTCACGGTGGGGAATTTCTTCCTGAAATCCTTTATGCTTGATATGTCAAGGTATATTTTTTCGCCCTTTACTACATGTGCATATACTTCCCTTGCCACCACATCTCTCGGTGCAAGGTCTTTCATGGGGTGTACGCCTTCCATTATGGGTGTTCCGTCCTGTGTTTTTAATATGCCGCCCGCACCTCGAACGGCTTCGCTCACAAGGCCGTAAGCCTGCCCGTTTACCGTAAGCATGGTGGGGTGGAACTGTATAAATTCAAGGTTTTTAAGTCTTGCACCTGCTCTGTAAGCCATGGCAAGACCGTCGCCCGTTATGGTGGAATCGTTTGAAGTGGAGGGGTAGAGCTGCCCTATACCGCCCGTTGCAAGCACGATATAGTTTGCGTGGTAGATATTTCTCTTGCCGTTATGGTCAAGGGTCACAACTCCGCAGCATTTGCCGTTTTTGACAATAAGCTCAAGAGCCATTTCGTTTTGTATAACTTCGCAGTCGGTGGTGAGTATGCGTATGAGCTGCTCCACTACTCTAAGCCCTGTTTTATCTCCGCCTGCGTGTATTATTCTGTTGAGGGAGTGAGCTGCCTCTCTGCCGAAGCTGAGATTTCCGTTTTCGTCCTTGTCAAAGACCATGCCGTCGTTTATAAATTCCCGTATGACGCTCGGAGCGGTCTCCACAAGTTTCATGACCGCATCGGAGTCATTTAAGTTGCAACCTGCCGCCATGGTGTCTTTATAATGAAGCTCTGCACTGTCATCATCCGAGAGGGCAACGCTTATGCCTCCCTGTGCCAAAGAGGAGTTGCACGCCTTTTTGAGTCCTTTTGTAATTACAGTTACTTTTCTGTGAGCCTTGCACAGCTCACCCGTTACGCTCAATGCTCCAATGCCCGAGCCTATTACTAATATATCTACGTTGATCATATAGTTTCTCCTTGCGGTAATGAATGATACTTGCCGTACCGCTAAACGAACGACCGGGAAAATGCCAAATTTTACAGTAGCAAATCATTTGATCGGCATTAACCTTGTTTTCTTAATTTTACACTATATACCGTAAATTTCAAGAAATGTTAATTAATTAACAATGCCGTCAAAACAATTCATAGCCTTTTTTTGCAAGGATGTTTTTCAAGTGCTCTATATGTTCGTGACCCAATGCTTCAAATGTAAATGTAACAAAGTAGGAATTAACTTCTGCTTTTATGTTTGTTCTCTCGTAGGATATATTTATTACATTTATGCCGCATTCGGCGACGGTCGTCAGGAAGTTTATCATGCTCTTGGTATCATTCTGCAATTGCACACTTATTTGAGAAATACGGCCGTTTTTTTGCAGACCTTTTGTTATGACCTGTTCGAGAGTGGGTGTATCTATGTTTCCGCCCGACACAATTGCAACGGTTTTTAAAGCTGTGTCTACCTTGTTAAATAAAAATGCGGCAGCTCCCGCAGCGCCTGCGCCTTCCGATATTATTTTTGAGCTTTCCATAAGTGAAACTATAGCTGCGGCGATCTCATCCTCCGACACGGTCACGATATCATCTACATATTTTTCTATAAGATTAAAGGTAAGGTTTCCGGGCGTGAGCACATGTATTCCGTCTGCAATGGTTGAATTGTCTTTTACGGACATTATGTGTCCGTGACCTATTGATGTGTACATCGAAGGGGTACGCAATGACTGCACGCCTATGACCTTTATATCGGGTCTGAGTGATTTTATCGCTATTGCGATACCGCTTACAAGTCCGCCTCCGCCTACGGGTACAAGCACCTGTTTAACATCCGGCATTTGTTCTATAAGCTCTAAGCCTATGGTACCTTGTCCCGCTATCACATAAGGGTCGTTAAAGGGATGTGCAAAAGTATAGTCGTGCATTTTTGCAAGCTCTTCGGCTTTTTTGGCACTGTCGTCGTAGTTTCCGTTAACAAGTACTACCTTCGCACCGTATCTTTTTGTGGCTTCTATTTTTAATATGGGAGCTCCGAAAGGCATACAAATAACG
>CAMOYW010000280.1 GCA_946630405.1 uncultured Clostridia bacterium
GGTATCGTATGCGGCAATGTTTACATCCGTTTTTTCAATTGCGGGTCGGAAAGCTTTATCGTTCATTTCCACCGTGCTTCTTGATTTTTTGTTCGTCCAGTCAAGGTCTGCGGGAGTGTAAGGCACCTCGGGTCTTATCTCGAAAATGTCCGCATTTATTGCCTTTGCAAGCATTTCCGACACCTTCTTTGTCTTTCCGCTCGCACTGAAATAAGCCACCAATACTTTTGACATAATGTTGTCCTCCTTTATATATCAAACTTATAACGGTTTTGATTTTACCAAACTTCCTTGGCAAGGCGGAAAACAGCCCACGCCTTCGGCCAGCCAACATACATGGCGGCATGTGTAACAACAGAAGCTATCTCCTCTTTGCTAACGCCGTGTGCCTTTGCATTCTGCAAATTGTAGGTAAGGGAGCTGTCGGTGATGCCCGATGCCATAAGCGACACGACCGTCACTATACACCTCGTTTTCACATCTATACCCGTATCGTTCCATACCTCGCCGAAAAGCACATCGTCGTTAAGGTGCGCAAACATAGGGGCAAACTCCCCAAGCTGCTCTCTGCCTGCCGTTTGTACGATCTTTTCACTCATGATTTTCTCCTTTCAATAAAGTTTGTATACATTTTTTTGTTATCTCATATACGGACATATATTTAAATTCCACGTCCGCATCGCTCATTGCCTCTCTTTGCCTGTCCGTCACCACGGAATAGGGATATATCCCGAACATAAAAGGAAAGAACACGTATATGAAGCTATCCGCATCCTCCCCGGGGAAAAACTTTTCAAGACATTCCGCAACAAGCTTAATGGCTTTGCCGTAAGCCTTTTTCATGCCGACAAGATTTTCCTTGCGTGAATTTTCCTCCATATCGTAATGGTTCATGCTGAGTATCTTCAAAAGCTGAGGTCTGTTCGCAACGGAACGGGCAAGGATATCCGCAAAGCCGTCACGGGTAAGGGAGGATCTTTGATATATATTTTCAAGCTCCGTCACCCACAAATTATATTCTCTTTCCAAAAGGGCAAGAAATATCTCTTCCTTCGTTTCAAAATAATTGTATATGGAAGTACGGGTAAAGGAAGTGTACCCCGCTATTTCCTTTATCGTAATTTCCTTAAAGCTCATCGTTTGGTACAGAGCTTCGCAAGCCGATATTATTTCTTCTTTACGAGCCTTCGTAAGCTCGGGCGATCCCTTGGGCATGATACTTCCTTTCATAACATATTGACACCGTGTCACTAACTATTGTCAATATATCACCATTCTGACATTATGTCAAGAAAAAAATCACATTTCAACAAAATATTTATTGTATAAAAATAAATTATGTGATATAATTTTCATTATAATATAGGAGGTGTATTTAATGGTATCATTTATTTTTTGTATTCTTTTTCTGATTTTGGGGTACAACCTCTACGGGCGATTCGTAGACGGCATATTTGCACCCGATGACAGAACAACGCCTGCCATAGCCGTAAACGACGGTGTGGATTGCGTACCGATGAAGACATGGAAAGCATTTTTGGTACAGCTTTTGAACATAGCCGGCACGGGTCCCATTTTCGGCGCACTTATGGGAGCGGTATTCGGCCCCGTCGCCTTTTTATGGATAATATTCGGTTCCGTTCTCGGCGGTGCGGTACACGACTATATGTGCGGTATGGTATCGGAAAGGCACGGCGGCAACTCGATAGCCGAACTTTCGGGCATCTACCTCGGCAAGATCCCCAAATACATCATGCGTGTATTTTCGGTGGTGTTGCTCATACTTTGCGGCACGGTCTTTGTAACAAGCCCCGCAACCCTTATCGCAAGCCTGTTACCGGGCTTTTTAAATCAAAAGATACTCGTATTTATAATACTTTTTTACTATATACTTGCCACGGTCATGCCCATTGACAAGATCATAGGCAGGCTCTACCCCATATTCGGCGTGGTACTTATACTTATGGCGGTATGTATAATAGGCGGCATCGCCTTTGCTCCTCAATATAAGATACCCGAGATACAGCTTGCAAACTTAAATCCCAACGGACTTCCCGTATGGCCTTATATGTTCGTGACCATAGCCTGCGGCGCTATATCGGGCTTCCATGCCACACAATCGCCCATGGTATCCAAATGTATAACCACCGAAAAGGTCGGCAGAAGAGTATTCTACGGTGCTATGATAGCCGAAAGCGTTATAGCTTTGGTCTGGGTAGCGGGCGGACTTGCCTTCTACGGAAGTACAGAAGGGCTTAGCAACGCCCTCGGAGAAGTCGGTCAGTCGGGTGCGGTGTATAACATCTCAACGGGTCTTCTCGGCACGGTAGGCGGTCTGCTTGCCATAGTAGGTGTTGTGGTCTGCCCCATAACCTCGGGCGACACGGCATTCAGGAGCGCAAGACTTATAGTTGCCGAATGGACGGGACTTGAACAAAAAAGCATAAAGAACCGTCTTTTGATAGCACTTCCTCTTTTTGTGATAGGTGCTATACTCACACAGCTTGACTTTAACGTGCTTTGGAGATATTTCTCATGGAGCAACCAGACCCTTGCCATGATAGCACTTTGGGTAGCGACAGCCTACCTTATCAAAAACAACAAGGGCTTTAAATCCCTTGTGACCGCATTGCCTGCAAGCTTTATGATAGCCGTAAGCGTGACTTACATACTTATGGCGGAAGAAGGCTTTAAGCTTAGCGCAAACATTGCCTACCCCTGCGGAATAATCTGTGCCGTTGC
>CAMOYW010000281.1 GCA_946630405.1 uncultured Clostridia bacterium
TTATATCAACAGCACCCTTTCTTATGAGCAGTGTGCAAAAGCTCTTGCAAATGCGGAAAGAGGCGTATACAAAGTAGTGTATGTAGCACCCGAAAGGCTTGAAACCGCCATGTTCAAAAACTTTGCACAAAGTGCGGACATTTCTCTTATTGCTGTTGACGAGGCACATTGTGTTTCGCAGTGGGGGCAGGATTTTCGCCCCAAATATCTTGAAATAAAGAGCTTTATCGATTCTCTTAACAAAAGACCCGTTGTGGGAGCGTTTACAGCTACCGCCACAGAGCTTGTCAAAGATGATATAACAAAGCTTGTGGGGCTTAGAAAGCCTTATACCGTATCTACGGGGTTTGATAGAGAAAATCTCAGCTTTTTTGTGGAACCTGCCAAAAACAGGCTGTCGGATGTGTACAGGTATGTAAGCGAACACAGGGAGCAAAGCGGTATAATATACTGTTCCACCCGTAAAAACACGGATGCCGTTGCGCTTATGTTAAACAGAAAAGGAATATCCGCCGTAAGGTACCATGCAGGGCTTACACAGCAGGAACGACAGGAAGCACAGGATGCTTTTATATACGACAAGGCGGATGTAATAGTTGCCACAAACGCCTTTGGCATGGGTATAGACAAATCCAACGTGCGTTATGTCATACATTACAATATACCGCAAAGCCTTGAAGCATATTATCAAGAGGCCGGAAGAGCGGGAAGAGACGGGGAACGGTCGGAATGTATTTTGTATTATTCAAAGTCGGATATCGAGCTTAACAAATTTCTTCTGACTCATAAGGAAGATGAGATCTGTGAGATGACCGAGCAGGAGAGCTACCGCTTGAAAAAAATGGAAGGCTATGCCCGTACCCAAGGTTGCCTCAGAAAGTATATACTTAATTATTTCGGAGAAGATACCGAGGTGCCGTGTGTTGGTTGTGGAAATTGTCACGGTGAATTTACCGAAGAAGATGTGACGCAAAGTGCAAAGCAGGTTGTGAACTGTGTGTACGAGGTCAAGGAGAAATTCGGTATAAATACATTGGTACATATTCTTTGCGGCACTTCGATAAGTTCTGAAAAAACAAACGGCGAAGGATATAAGACATTCGGCAGATTGTCGGAACTGAAAAGTGAAAAGGTCAAGGCGATAATAGAGCTTCTTGTTACAAAGGGTGTGCTTATAAGAACGGAGGGCAAATATCCCGTAATAAAGCTCGGAAATATCAATATTCTCAATTCCGAAAAGACAGTACTTCGTACACCCAAACGTAAGGAAAGAAAAGCTTCCGCTGCGGCGGAATACAGTGCTACTTTGTTTGATATGCTTAGAGGTAAAAGAAGAGAGCTTGCTCAAAAGGCAAATCTTCCGCCTTACATTGTTTTTTCCGATAAGACGCTAATGCAAATGAGCACGCTTAAGCCTGTTACTAAAAATGAAATGCTGAATGTATCGGGTGTGGGTGAACATAAATATGACCTGTACGGTGAGGAATTTATAAAAGTGATAACGGAATATATTGAAAATGGATAACATGAATGAATATATAAAAAAGCATACCGTTAAAGATGCCAAAAACGTACTCGTCATAGCAACGGGAGGGACCGTTGAAGGAGTGGGTGAAAGCGGCAGACAATCGGGGTACAGATCGGGAGAATACGGAGCAGAAAGGCTTATTAATGCCCTTGGCAATGGGCTGCCGAATATTATAGTATGGCAGTATCTGTCAAAGGACAGCTGTGATATTACCCTTGAAGATGAGGCTGAGCTTGCAAGGATCATTGACTCTGTAACGGATGAAAATATAAGCGGTATCGTAGTTCTTCACGGCACGGATACCCTTGAAGAGGCGGCATATTTACATGATCTTGTGCTTAACACTTCAAAGCCCGTAGTTTTTACGGGTTCTATGCGTCCCGTTACGGCACTTTCCTATGATGGAGAAGAAAACATCGCTTCTGCCGTCAGGCTTGCCGCAAGCGATGAGGCTAAGGGAATGGGTGTGCTTGTGTGTTTTTCATCCGCAATAATTTCCGCAAGAAATTGCACGAAGGTCAACAAATTTCGTGTAAGTGCGTTTGACGGAGGTGAACACGGACTTCTCGGCTATGTGAGAGATGAAGATATAATAATATATTCAAAGCCTTTAAAGCCGCATACTTTTTCCGTGCCTTTTACATACGATATGTGTACAAGGCACAGTGTCGGGATAGTTGATTTTTATATGGGCTGTGACACAAAGCTTCTTAAGACCGCTTTATCAAGTTACGATGCCGTGGTGATAAATGGAGCGGGAGCTTGCAATATGAGCGAAGCTTTTTTAAGAGAAATAATTAAAAGCGGGAAAATTGCGGTTGCCTCGTCAAGGGTTGTCAATGGAGTTTATTTGAAAGATGAAAGGCTTTCCGATGTGATACCTACCGAACTTTCTGCCGTAAAGGCGAGACTTTTGCTTCAACTTGCACTTTGTATTACAAAAGAGAAGAAGAAAATTGAGGAGATTTTTGGGAGATACTGATATGAAAAGATTGTTGCTGCTTGTAAATTTGCATTCGGGGAAGGCAAATTTAGCCGATTCTCTGGGGAAGATGATATCATATTATAATTCTCTTGATTTTGAAGTGGTGGTGTATTGCGCTCAGGGAAGGGGTTCCATAGAGAAAAAGATCGCCGACAGAGGGAACGATTTTGATAATATCGTAGTTTGCGGAGGTGACGGCACTCTGAAC
>CAMOYW010000282.1 GCA_946630405.1 uncultured Clostridia bacterium
CACCGCCGAATACGCACTCTTCAAATATGTAAGGCTGTGTAAGATCGCCCGAAGGCTCAAAATCAATGGCAACATCGCCGTACTGACCGTGACCGCCCGACTGCTTCTTATATTTGCTCCTTACCTCTACCTTGGCTCTTATCATCTCTCTGTAAGGCACGATAGGGTCGGAAAGCTCAACATCTATCTTATATTTATTCTTAAGCTTGGATACGAATACATCTATATGAGTATCGCCTATGCCGTAGATAACGGATTCCTTGGTCTCCTTATCCACCACGAACTTAAGGGTCTGATCTTCTTCAAGAAGCTTCGCAATAGCGCCCGCAAGCTTGTCCTCGTCGCCCTTTGTCTTGGGACGAACAGCCTTTGCAAGGTGAGCCTGAGGATATTCTATCTCGGGGAACTGCACGGGTCTGTCGGCAGAAGCAAGCGTGTCGCAGGTGGAAGTATTCTGAAGCTTTGCAATGGCACCGATGTCGCCCGCCTTAAGCTCGTCAACTTCTATCTGCTCCTTACCCTTTATGATGTAAACCTTGCCGATCTTCTCTACGATATTTTTATTAACGTTCTTTATCTGAGTATCCTTTTTGATGCAACCCGACATAACTCTGAAAAGAGAAAGTCTTCCCACATAGGGGTCTGCTATCGTCTTGAATACGAAAGCGGAAGCGGGGTCGTTCTCGTCACAGTTGATCTGGACCTTATCCTCCGTTTTGGGATTGATGGCGGTGGCAACAGCCTTGACCTCACCCGTAGGCGGTATGAACTTGTTGATATCGTTCATAAGGACTCTTATGCCGATAGTGTATATAGCAGCACCCAAAATAACGGGAGTAACGGAACCGTCCACTATACCTATACGAAGACCCTTGTTCATCTCGTCTTCCGTAAAGCTCTCGTCCTCAAAGAATTTCTCCATGAGAGCATCGTCCGTCTCGGCAATAGCCTCCTCGGCAAGCTTACGCATATCCTCTACCGCATCGTCAAATCCGGGGGGCATATCGCAAGGCTCTACAAGTCCGTTTTCAAACTTACGGGCACCGCGGCGAATTACATTGATAAATCCCACAAACTTGCCCTCTTCAAAGAAGGGTATCTGAAGGGGAGCTATGCTTTTTCCGAACTTTTCTTTAAGCTCCTCAACAACTTTGTCGATATTTGCCTCGGGATCGTCCATACCGTTTACAAATATCATCTTGGGCACGGAAAGCTCCTCGCAAAGCTCCCACGCCTTTTCCGTACCTACCTGTACGCCCGACTTTGCATCCACAACGATAAGTGCAAGATCCGCAACGGTAAGCGCCTGTCTGACTTCACCCTCGAAATCGAAATATCCGGGGGTATCTATAAAGTTGATTTTCTCCTCTAACCACTCTACGGGGATAACGGAAGAGCTTATTGAAACTCCTCTTTTTATCTCCTCGGCATCGTAATCGCTGACGGTGTTACCCTCTGCGACCCTACCGAAACGCTTTGAGCCGCCGCTCACATGCAGACACGCTTCCGTGATAGTCGTCTTGCCACAACCGCTGTGGCCAAGCACGGCAACCGTTCTTATCTCACTTGCAGAATAATTTTTCATATAAGCACCACCTTATTATTTTTTATGTGTAAATTGACGCACAATCCCACTTATATTTATATATATTCCACAAAACATTTTAATTTCCTTTAATATTTTTGTGAATTTTTAATTTTAGTCGTATTTAACAAAATTTTAACAAAAATTTGTGCAATGTGCGAGATTCGACTTGTAAAATTGACAAAATTCGATAGATATGATATATTCCATAAAAAACCCGACAGAATGATAATATGGATATTTATAACTTACTTGAATGCAACGGATTGACTTTTGAACTGCTAAAATCATTCTCTTTCAGAAGTGAACTTGGTCTTTCTTTAAAAAACTCCTTGCGACATTTCGATAAAGAAAAAATTTTAGAAGAATGTTATGCGTATGCCGATCTGCTCGACAGCAACGCTTTACTTTATGATACCTCATTGGATTACAGGATAAAATCTTATGAATCCATCAAAAACAAGTTTGAAAGATACTATCCCAACAAAGAAGCATATAAGGCATTTAACGATATTCTCGGCTTCAGAGCATTTTGTGATGATTATTCTCTTCTTCGCAACATAAATAACAGCGACTTTGAGATAGCAGATATGTCGCTCGGAAAAGCTAAAGATGACGGATACAGAGGAATACATATTTACTATAAAGCAAGTAATTTTCACTATCCCATAGAAATACAGTTCAATACCTTTTACGATCGTCAAATGAACAATTGGCTTCACGACTATATATACAAAAAAGACTATGACACAGAATCCGGCGCATACCTGAGAAAACTGTATGAAGCCGGGGAGATCACCGATCTTCAAACCTTTAAAGAGGTGTTAATAAATGATATATTTGATTGCAAAAAATAAAAACTCACACGGATGTGTTGCATTTAAAACCGAGATCGGAAGCGAGATAGTAAAGATCAAAAGACTTTTGTTTAACGAAGCAGGAAACAAAGGGTTACAGGTAGTTACCATAAGCCGCCCCACAGCTTTCGGCGAATACGCTCCTTACACCTTTGTTCACTCCGAAGAAGATTTTATAAACGGAGCATTGGCTTTAATTTGAATTCAAGGCACTTTATACGGGTGCCTTTCTTTTTTCGTATAAATATTTCTTATGAATTTGATAAAAAAATAATATC
>CAMOYW010000283.1 GCA_946630405.1 uncultured Clostridia bacterium
ACTTTCGTTAAGCACCTCTTTATCGTCTTTTCCCCAGCGGTCTATTAAGTCGATGTAGCCTTTTATTACCGCGATAGGGGTCCTCAGCTCGTGAGATGCGTCCGACACAAAGCGTTCTTGCTTTTCAAAAGATGAATCGAGCCTTTCTATCATCTCATTGAAGGTCACTACAAGGGTGTACAGTTCATCTTTTGCATTCGGTTCTTCTATTCTTTGTTTTAAATCGTTTATGGATATATTTTTTGCCGCTTCGGTTATGGCTGTAACGGGTTTCAGCATTTCTTTGCTGATGTATTTTGCACCCGCAACGGATATAAATATCGCCACTATGTTTACAACTACAAACAGGGCAATAAAAGCGGCTATAACACCATTTTCATGTGAATAGAGCCTATACACGAATACATTGTACATTTGTCCTTCATATATTACTCCTTTGTGATATATGAGGTAGGGGTTATTGTCTATTCGTGCTTCGTTAAAGTCATTTTCTTTAAGGCTTTGTGAACTGCCAAGGTTACGATTAAAGTCCGTTACCGACTGGCTTTGTATTTCGTTCGGGGTACGCCTATCACGCCTAACAAAGGCTGTGCCGCTCGCTACATTATCTCTTGGATTAATGCGTGAACCGGGGGTGATGTTGCCACCCGGCGTATTTGACGGCTTTTCGTTTGGAGTATAGGGAAATTCGCCGTTTGGTAAAGGATTTCTTCTTTCGCTTATACCGAATTGATACAGCGGAAAGTTTGTAGGGTCTTCACCCGTAAATACATCAAAGTCGCTGTTTTGAAGCCGTACTCTTATTTGTGTGTATGAATTTGGTTTTAAAGCCGAAAGAGACTCCTTGTCTATGACTTCGCCTGTAGATATAAGTGCGGTCACTTGATCGGCGACTGCACTCATTTCCTTATGTACACTACGTCTGTAGTAAAAGTACGCATTTACTATGACCACAGCCGAAATAATCAGCAGCACTATCGAAAAAAAAGTTGAGTACATAAGTGTGACTTTCTTTTTGATAGGCATGGAGTTCAATTTTATAAACAGCCGTTTAAAAATGTTTTTGATCAATATTTACCACATCCCGCAATGATGCTTAATCCTCGTCCTTGATGAAGTAGCCTACTCCTCTTATGGTGTGGATAAGCTTAACATTGTATTTGTCGTCTATTTTGGTGCGTAAGTATCTTACATAAACATCAACAACGTTTGTTTCACCGATGTAATCGTAGCCCCAAACGTTATTGAGTATCTGCTCTCTTGATATGACGATGTTTTTGTTTTCCGCAAGGTATATCAGCAACTCATACTCTCTTTTTGTGAGTTCTATCTCGTTGCCGTCATACTTTACTGAACGCTTGTCTGTGTCAATTTCAAGTGCTTTTATTGTAATGATATTTTTGGGAGTTGAGGCTTGGCGTGAAAGTTTGTGCCTTGCAATTACTCTGAGTCTTGCCAAAAGTTCTTCTATTGCAAAGGGTTTTGTCATATAGTCATCAGCTCCGCTGTCAAGGCCCATTACTTTATCCATGGTCTCTCCTTTTGCGGTAAGCATGATGATGGGGATATCGGATTCTTTTCTTATTCTTCTGCATACTTCCAAGCCGTTAAGTCCGGGGAGCATAAGGTCAAGCAGTATGATATCGGGTTCCTTTTCAAAGAACATTTCTATGCCTTTTCTGCCGTCCTCGGCAATAAAGACTTCATATCCCTCGTGAGTTAATTCAAGCTCCATAAAGCGAGCAAGTTTTGCTTCATCCTCTACTATAAGTATTTTTTCCACGGTAAACCTCCTGTTTGTATTTTCAGTATAGCATAATTAAATCTGTTTTTCATTACAGCATCATTAAAAATCCACCGTTTCTTTTAATATTCTTTTCATAATGGAATCGGGTTCTGCTTTTAATGTCGTATTTGAAATGCCGTCAAGTGCACAGCTGATTTTCAGTTTGTAAGCGTGCAAAAGCTGATGATTTAAACCGTACTTTTTGAAAAGAATGTTGTTGAGCGATCTGTCTCCGTATTTGGGGTCTCCCGCAATGGGGTGACCTATGGAGGCAAGTGCAACTCTTATCTGATGAGAACGACCGGTTTCAAGTTTTACCCTAAGAAGGGTAAAGTCGTTTGCACTTTTAAGGGGTTCGTAGAAGGTGGATGCGTATATGCCTTCCGAGTTCATGTTCTCGTCAATGGATACATAGTTGTCTTTTTTGGTCTGTTTTCCTTCTATATGTCCGTTTTTGACGATCGTGCCCTTTACAAGTGCGAGATAGAGTTTTTTGGTGTTTTTTTCTTTGAATGCCTTGTTAAGTTCTTGAAGAGCGTTGAGAGTTTTCCCCATCACAACTATTCCGCTTGTATTTCTGTCAAGTCTGTTGCATACGGAGGGCGTAAAAGGTTTAGAGGGGTCATATTCTCCGCTTTTATACAGCCGATATAAAAGCATATCGTTTAGTGAATGAGAGCCGTCTCCGTTTGATTGAGTCAGCACACCAACGGGTTTGTTTACTGCGATGACTTCTCTATCTTCGTATATTATTTCAAAGTTTTGCCTGCAAGGTTTAGGTGTGTTTACGGAGGACATATTTGACATTGTTTCGTCCGAAAGATAAATGTCTATAACATCTCCTTCAAGTACCGTTTCGTTGCCTGCCGCCTTTTTTCCGTTTAGCTTAATATTTTTTTTGCGGAGCATTTTATAT
>CAMOYW010000284.1 GCA_946630405.1 uncultured Clostridia bacterium
GGTTCTTCTTCGTATACGCTGTGCATAAGGTCGGGGCGTATCTCGCCTACCTTTGAGGGCATATTGTTCCATGTGCCGTCGGTAGCGTATATCGGTATGCCGAATTTTCTTGAAAGCACGCCTATGCCGTTTACATGGTCGGCATGTTCGTGGGTGACGAATATCGCATCTATTTTTGTGCCGTCAAGTCCGAGAGAGTCAAGTCCCGCTTCTATCCGTTTTCCGCTTAAGCCCGCATCTATTAAAATGTTGGTATAGTCTGAGCCTATGTATGTGCAGTTTCCGTTGCTGCAGCTCGCTATGGTGGAAAATTTCAGTCGCATCTCAGTCTCTGATTCTCTCTATATTTGCGCCCAGGGCACGGAGCTTTTCTTCTATATGCTCGTAGCCTCTGTCAATGAATCTTGTGTTGCCTATCTTTGTTTCGCCTTTTGCCGCAAGTCCCGCTATGACCATAGCCGCACCCGCACGAAGGTCGGTTGCGAATACTTCCGTACCTATAAATTCGGGTACACCTTCTATGGTCGCGATGGTGCCGCTTACATCCATTTTACAGCCGAACTTGTTAAGTTCATCCACATACTGGAACCTGTTCTCCCATACGGTCTCGATAAGCTTGCTTGTGCCGTTTGCCTTGCAAAGCACAGCCGCCATTTGAGGCTGAAGGTCTGTAGGGAAACCGGGGTAAACCATAGTTTTAACATTTGTGGCGGTCAACTTGCCCGTGGAAGTCACGGTAATATAGTCGTCGCCTTCTTCTATGACGCAGCCCATTTCCTTAAGCTTTGCGGACAGGGAATCCATATGCTTGGGTATAATGTTTCGCACGGTCACGCTTCCGCCGCAAATTGCGGATGCCATCATGTACGTGCCTGCCTCTATCTGGTCGGGGATTATCATGTATTCTCCGCCGTGTATGTGATCCACACCCGTTATCCTGATAACGTCGGTGCCTGCACCCTTGACTTTACAGCCAAGCATATTTAAAAAGTTTGCCGTATCTACTATATGAGGCTCTTTTGCGGCGTTTTCTATGGTAGTAACACCCTCTGCTCTGACTGCGGCAAGCATTATATTAATGGTTGCGCCCACCGAAGCCGTGTCGAGGAATATGTTTGTACCTACAAGTTTATCTGCCTTTAAGCGGATTATACCGCTTTCCGTATCTTCATATACTTCCGCACCCAAGTCTCTAAAACCTTTCAGATGAAGATTAATGGGGCGTGAGCCGAAGTTACAGCCGCCGGGGAGTGCCACTTCCGCCTCTCCGAAGCGTGCAAGCAGGGCACCCATAAGGTAATAGCTTGCTCTTATCTTTCTTACAGAATCAAATGTGGCATGGAAATCTTTTATATTGGTGGAATCCACCATAAGTGTACGTTCGTCTATGAGTTCGCACACCGCTCCGAGCTTGGTCAGGGTATCTTCAAGACTTCTGACATCTTCTATTCTTGGAAGATTATCTATCACACATACGCCTTCTGCAAGGATAGCCGCGGGGATTATGGCAACCACGGCGTTTTTAGCTCCGCTGATCATCACATCACCGTTAAGGCGATGTTCACCTCTAATCAACAAATGCTCCACTGTTTAAAGCACACCTTTCGTATAATACTGCCCGAAAAACTCTCGGGTCACACTGTGCCTGCGCACATCGAATTAAAAACGATCCAATAAAACAATAACACCGCTTATAATACCAACTTTTCGGCGTTTTGTCAATAGTTCACTTGTTAGCCCGTGATTTTTGTTTTCCGCCGCTTGATTGGCAATTACTTTTCCGCGGGGAACTTAAAAGAGCTTAATAATGTTTTTTGCAGTACCAAAGCCGCATCGTTTGCGGTTATGTATGTATCGGCATCTACATCGATATATTTTGACCAATCGTTTGTTTTGTTTTGTATAGGCAATTCAAAAGTGCTTTCCAATGATTTTTGCAGGATAAGTGTTGCATCGTTGTCCGTTATGTTATTATCGTGATCTGCATCTCCCATTAAGAATTCGTTTTCACTTTGGGCTTTTGTGAATGTAAAAGGCTCGGAATAGAGATAATAGTTGCCGAAGTTTTTGCCATTAAGCGTGAGATCTGCCTTGTATCTCCATATCATAAGGGATTTGTCGGCATCAATATCTTCTATTTTAACGATCTCGGCATCGTTAAGTGTAACGATATCGCCGGATTGCTTTTTTGCGGTCGGTTTTGCGATATCGGCAATATCGGTCGCCGTAACATCCTCGGATGCTATGTAGGTCACAAGGTCTGAAAACTTCCATGTGGCATCTGTTGTCATTCCCGTAACGCCTTTTAGATAGTCGCCTGCTATATCGGATTCATCAAAATATGTCCAGGGCCATACCGTCAAGCCCCTGTGCCTGCCTGTTTTAACAGTCTTGTCTCCGTAGTTATAGTTTACGGGATTATATGTAGCATTCCACCTGTCTATATCGCCATACAGTGCTTTTAATGCTTCTTCGGGGCTGTCGCTGTTCTCGATCTCCGCATAGTTTGAAAATGCGGGAAACTGGTTCAATATACGCCCTCCTATCGGGAAATTAAGCGCACCGATAGATATTTCGGGGAATTCATTGTAAATAGCGTTAAGTATATCTTCGTTGAATGTGATACAGAAGACCTGATCCCAAGCATCGTAATCATCCACTGCCTTTTTGAAAACGGGAATGATGTCGGGGTTATTG
>CAMOYW010000285.1 GCA_946630405.1 uncultured Clostridia bacterium
TCCCATCATAACAAAAAGCAGCAAAAGGAAAAAATTCAACCTTTTGCTGCTTTTATAATATTATATAATTATTCGATAAAAAAATATAAAAATCCGTTATCTAAGCTCGGCTTCCATCTTGGCAAGCTCTTGTCTCTCACCGTAGATAGCATCGACCTCACCTTCAAGGAAGGTCTGTACGGACTCGGTGCGCTTGTTGAGCTCATCATGAAGCGCCTGTATACCCTGACTTGCTCTTGAAAGAAGTTCATCGGCATAATTAAGAGAGCCTTTTCTCATATTGAGAGCTTCCTTCTCGGCATTTTCGGTGATATTGCGAGCTTCTTCCCTTGCATCGGCAAGTATGGCATCCGCCTGTTCCTGTGCCCTTTTAACAATTTCCTTATCCATGGTCATCTTCTCTGCCTTGGTCTCGGCATCTCTGATGATATTAGCGGCACTCACATTTGCATCGTTTATGAATTTATTGGATTTTGCAACTATCCTCTGTGCCTGCTGTATCTCAGCGGGTAAGTTAAATCTCATCTGCTGAACTATTTCAAGGATCTCATCTTTATCTAAACTGATTTTCTGAGAAAGCGGCAATGTTTTCGCATTATCGATTATGTCCTCAAGAACATTTATCAATTCCTGTAATGTATTGTTTTCCATTTTAAAGCTTACCCCCTGGTTTTTATTTTTTTATAAAGTGCCTCTTCAACCACCTTAGGCACCATATTTTTAATATTTCCGTCAAACGACAAAAGCTCCTTAACAATAGAAGAACTGAAAAAGAGATACTGTGTATCGGCAGAAACAAAAAGCGTTTCGATTTCATTGTCTAAGGATCTGTTGGTCAGTGCCATTTGAAACTCGTAAGAGAAGTCGGTCACTCCCCTCAGTCCTCTAATAATTATATTGGAATTTATACTCTTAGCAAAATCCACTGTCAAACCCGAAAATGACATCACTTCAACATTCGGAAGATGCTTTGTAATCTCTTTAAGCTGTTCCACTCTTTCCTCAACGCTGAAGAGAGGTACTTTTGAAGTATTGTCAAGTACAGCCACCACAAGCTTGTCAACAAGCTTTGCAGAACGTGTTATAATATCAAGATGCCCGTTTGTGGCAGGGTCAAAGCTGCCCGGGTATACTGCTTTTCTCATCAATTCTCCTTATATAGAGCATTTTGGTCGTTTTATAGTCCTTGATTCGGTAAATTTCCAAGCCTTCTATATCCGGGCGTTCATCTCCCGCGGCTTGCTCTGCAACTATAAATCCGTCAGGCACAAGAATATCCGCATTCAAAACGGCTCGCAAGGTCTTTTCCACCAATCCCTTTGAATACGGCGGATCCATAAAAATAATATCAAACCTATCGTTTTTTGAGCCAAGCCTTGACACCGCTGCAAATACATCGGAATCTACAACACTCGCCCTATCCGAAAGCCTTGCCGCCTCGATATTTGCCCGAATCACTTCGATACTTTCTCTGCCGCTGTCAACAAACACAGCTTTTTGAGCTCCTCGTGACAGTGCCTCTATACCTATGGCACCGCTTCCCGAAAACAGATCCAAAAATCGACATTCGTAAAGATAGGGATTAATAATATTAAAAAAAGACTCCTTGATTCTGTCGGTGGTAGGTCTTGTTTTAATGCCTTTCGGGGCTCTGAGCTTCAAACCTCTCGCCGAACCGGATATAACTCTCAATTACATACTCCTCAATTATACAAAAAAAAATAATAATAGTCAAGGACTTGCAACATTTTTTCAAACCGATTATAACACAATTTATAAATATATTCAACGAAAATTTACATAACCCATTGTAATCACTTGCTCAATATAGTATACTGTAAAGAAGGGGGTGCTTCCATGTATAAAAAAATTGCCAAACATATAAAAGAAATAATCGATTTCGCTCCAAAGCTCGGTATCGTGCTCGGTTCGGGACTTTCGGGGCTAAGTGAGGATGTAAAAGTAATTAAAAAAATATCCTACTCCGATCTTCCTCACTTTCCGACATCTACCGTTGAAGGACACAAGGGAGAGTATATTTTCGGCACTTTGTGCGATGTGCCCGTTATACTTATGAACGGCAGAGTCCATTATTATGAAGGGTATTCCATGCAGGATGTGGTACTTCCCGTGCGTGTACTCGCAATGTTGGGCGTTGAATGTGTGATTTTTACAAATGCGGCAGGTGGATTGAACAAAGGCTACCGCCCGGGAACTATAATGTGTATAAACGATCAGATCTCAAGCTTTGTTCCCTCGCCTCTTATCGGCAAAAACGACGATGAAATAGGTGTTCGCTTTCCCGATATGAGCGAAGTGTACTCAAAAGAGTATATCTCGAAGCTTCACATAATCGCAGATAAACTCGGTATAGATATAGCGGATGGAACTTACCTACAAATAACGGGACCCGCATACGAAACACCCGCCGAATCAAAACTTTACGCCTCATTCGGTGCAGATGCGGTAGGTATGAGTACAGCATGCGAGGCTGTCGCATTAAAACATATGGGCGTAAAACTGCTCGGTATTAGCTGTATAACCGATATGGCTATAAATAACACAGAATTTGTGACCACCCACGAAGAAATACAGAAAATAGCAAACAAAACAGGCAATAAAATAAGAGAGCTTATAAAAGGCTTTGTTGCCGAATACCGATAAGGTTTA
>CAMOYW010000286.1 GCA_946630405.1 uncultured Clostridia bacterium
GACGAGGCCGGCCAGCGCGCGGCCGACAAGGCCTTCTCGCTGCTCGGCGAGGCGGGGCTCGAAACGAGGCTCCTCAAGGTCGAAAACGCCAAGGACCCCGACGAATATATAAAGAAATTCGGAGCGGATGCCTTCGGAAGGCTTTTAAAGACCTCGAAAAACCACATACTTTTTAAAGTGGAACAACTCAAAAAAGAGGCGGACCTTACCGATGTGGATCAAAAGATAGATTTTGCCAAAAAGGTGACTGAGCTGCTTGCAGGGCTTGATGATGATATAGAGATAAATGCCTACATACCCGAAATAGTCAAGCTTACGGATATTTCAGCCGATACGCTTAAAAGAGGTATAAGCAGAGAAAAAAACGGCACGGGCGAGAGCATAGTGCAAAGGGTGAATACCGTTACCTCACGATCCGATGCCGTAAGCGAAGCCAAGAAACACATTATAAATATTATGGTAACTCACCCAAAGCTATATAATATGATAGCGCGAAATATATCTAAAAATGAGCTTAACGACGAGTTTTACGCAAGGATAATGGCTGTGGTGGAAGCACAGAGCAAAGACGGAAATGTGCCCACGCAAGCAAGTATAGTAAGTGCGTTTGAAGATGCCTCCGAGCAGGCGAGGCTTGCCCGTCTTTTCATGGTGGGTGAAGAATTTTCCGACGAGGAGATCAAAAAGGCGCTCAGAGACAGCATTATAACAGCCAAAAGAGCGTATTATAACGATATTTTGACTAACGGTAAGGAGGAAGCCGAAAAGCTGAAAGCGATCTCCGAGATCAGGGCGCTTAACTCTCTTACTCTTTAGGAGGATTGATGTAATTGAAATCAGTAGATGAGGCGATGTTGGCTGCTAAGTTCAAAGAGTTGCTGACACTTGCAAAAAAGAAAAAGGGTGTGCTTGAGTCAAAGGACATTACCGACACTCTCGGTAAAACGGAGCTTACTGCCGAACAAATGGATGCCTTGTACGAGGCACTTTCCTCAAAGGGTATAGAGATAATGAGTGCGGAGTTTGAAGCCGACGATGATGAGATAGACGAGAAGGAGCTTGACCTTACTATCTCCGATAACTCCGTAAATATTGATGACCATGTCAGGATGTACCTGAAGGAAATAGGAAACGTACCGCTTTTAAAGCCCGAGGAAGAAATAGAGCTTGCAAAAAGGGTGAATGACGGAGACGAAGAGGCAAAAAGACTGCTTGCACAAGCCAATCTGCGCCTTGTGGTGAGCATAGCCAAAAAATATATGGGTAGGGGTATGCTTTTTCTCGACCTTATACAAGAGGGTAATTTAGGGCTTGTCAAGGCTGTGGAGAAGTTTGACTATACCAAGGGCTTTAAGTTTTCAACCTATGCCACATGGTGGATACGTCAGGCGATAACCCGTGCCATAGCAGACCAGGCGAGGACGATACGAATACCCGTTCACATGGTCGAGACCATAAACAAGCTCATAAGGGTACAGCGACAGCTTTTGCAGGAGCTCGGTAGAGAACCTACCGATGACGAGCTTGCAAAGGAAATGCAAATGCCCGTTGAAAAGGTCAGGGAAACGAGAAAGATATCGCAAGACCCCATTTCTCTTGAAACGCCTATCGGTGAGGAAGAGGACAGCCATTTGGGCGACTTCATACAAGATGAGGATATACCCGCTCCCGAAGATGCCGCAGGCTTCTCTCTTTTGAAAGAACAGCTTGAAGAGGTGCTCGACACTCTTGCCGACAGGGAAAAGGACGTGCTCAAGCTTAGATTCGGGCTTGTTGACGGGAAGGCGAGGACCCTTGAAGAGGTCGGCTCCCGGTTTAACGTTACAAGAGAAAGAATAAGACAGATAGAAGCCAAGGCTTTGCGTAAACTACGACATCCCAGCAGAAGTAAAAAGCTGAAGGATTATTTGTAAGGAAATGCCGATCAAATCAATCAGTGTTTCGGAATAATCGGCGTGAAAGGAAGATCAAATTGAAATCCGTAGATGAGGCTGTATTTGCCGCAAAAATCAAAAAACTGCTTACCATAGCTAAAAAGAAAAAAGGTGTGCTTGAATACAAGGACATTATGGATACTCTTGCCGATATTGAGCTTTCGCCCGAGCAAATGGATGCGTTGTACGAAAGACTTGAAGCCAAGGGTATCGAGATCATGGGTATCGAGCTTGAAGCCGAGGATGATGACGACGATAAGGAGCTTGACCTGAGCATTTCCGACGATGCCATCAATATAGACGACCATGTGAGGATGTACCTTAAGGAGATAGGCAGGATAGAGCTGCTCACTCCCGAAAAAGAAGTGGAGGTTGCCAAGCTCGTCAAAGACGGAGACGAGGATGCCAAGAAGGCTCTTATAGAAGCCAATTTAAGGCTTGTGGTAAGCGTTGCGAAGAAATATATGGGAAGAGGAATGCTTTTGCTTGACCTTATCCAGGAGGGTAATATGGGTCTTGTGAGGGCGGTTGAGAAGTTTGACTATAACAAAGGCTTTAAATTCTCTACCTATGCCACCTGGTGGATACGCCAGGCGATAACCCGTGCAATAGCAGACCAGGCGAGGACGATACGTATACCCGTACACATGCACGAGAGTATAAACAAGCTCATCAGGGTACAGCGACAGCTCATACAGGTGCTCGGAAGAGAGCCGAGAGACGAGGAGCTTGCA
>CAMOYW010000287.1 GCA_946630405.1 uncultured Clostridia bacterium
GGTATGGTAGCATATATAAGCTCGCTCGCCTTTTCGTAGCGACCCTCACGCTGTGCAACCTCGGCATCATACTGTGCCTGTTCAAGCCTTTGCTTGATATCCGCCACGGAATCGATATCCCGCTTTTCGTTCTCCCACTGAACTTTAAGCGCATTAAATTCGTCCGTTTCCTCGGCAAGCTCTCTGTCAAGCTTTTCAAGCCTTTCCTTGGAACGCTGATCCTGTTCCTTTTCAAGTGCCATTTTCTCGATACGAAGCTGTGCTATATGCCTTTGCTTTTCGTCAAGCTCGGTAGGCATGGAGTTAAGCTCGGTCTTTATCGTTGCACATGCTTCGTCCACAAGGTCGATAGCTTTATCGGGCAGGAATCTGTCCGTAATGTACCTGTTGGAAAGGACTGCGGCAGCCACAAGAGCGTTATCCTGTATCTTTACGCCATGGTAGCTCTCATATCTGTCTTTAAGACCTCTCAGTATCGAGATAGTATCCTCCACATCTGGTTCATCGACTCTGACGGGCTGAAAACGCCTTTCAAGTGCGGCATCCTTTTCTATATATTCCCTGTATTCGTTCAAGGTGGTAGCACCTATACAGTGCAGTTCACCCCTTGCAAGCATGGGCTTTAAAAGATTGCTTGCATCCATTGCGCCCTGCGTCTTGCCTGCGCCCACTATAAGATGAAGCTCATCTATAAACATGATATACTTGCCGTCGCTCTTTTTGACAGCCTGGAGCACAGCCTTAAGTCGTTCCTCAAATTCGCCCTGATACTTCGCGCCCGCAATAAGCGCACCCATATCAAGCTGGAATATCCTCTTGTTTTTGATATTCTCGGGCACATCGCCTCTTACTATACGAAGCGCAAGCCCTTCGGCTATCGCCGTTTTACCTACACCCGGTTCACCTATGAGCACGGGATTGTTTTTCGTTTTTCTCGAAAGGATACGCATAACGTTCCTTATCTCGCTGTCTCTTCCGATAACGGGATCAAGTTTGCCCTCCTCGGCTCTTGACACAAGGTCGGTGCCGTACTTTTGAAGGGCATCGTAAGTACCTTCGGGGCTGTCGGTAGTGACCTTTTCTCCTCCCGTCAACTCTTTCACCGCCTTTTTCACATCGTTTAGCTTAACGTTAAATTCTTCAAATATCGCCTTAATGCTTCTTGACGGTCTTTCAATAAGTGCCTGAAGCAAAGCCTGAACGGACACGTATTCATCTCCGTTCTTTCTTGCTATTACCTCAGCATAGTCAAACGCCTGCATACCCTCGGGAGACAGAGTTATCTGCCCGGGGGATGATGTTGTGGCAAGTGAAGCAAGAGCAGATTTTACCCTCGCTCCGAACCTGCCCACATCCACACCGAGTTTTCTCAATATCTGCGGTGTAAGTCCGTTTTCCTGTGTCACAAGAGCGTAAAGTATATGCTCCTGCTCTATCTGTGTGTTGTTGTATTCAACCGCAAGAGTCTGCGCAAGCTGTACAGCCTCTCTTGCACTTCTTGTATATTTCTCGATATTCATAAGATCAACTCCTTAAAGGTAGATTGGTTCGATTCCGTTCCTTATAATATCATTCAATGCTTTTTCGTACCCTCTTTTGACATTTCCCTTGTCGTTGTCGGCAAAGTAAGTCTTCATAATACGGTCAAACGCATTGATGTATGACGCTATCCTCTTGGCAGCCATTTCTTCGTTTATCCTGTCGAGCGGTATATAAATGGTGCGGAAGAATTTACCCGGCATTATGCCGCTTTTCACCGTTTTCTCGACTTTCCCGTCAAGCACGCTTTTTTCTACCTCGATAAACACCTTCAAAAAGGAATCGAGTTCGTTTAAAAGCGCCTCGTTTTGCGTCCGCATCACCACTCTCAGCTCGCCCTCACCCGTAGTTTTGTTAAGCACCACGGAGTAGCGCACGCTCGGGTTATACTTGTACTTAAAGGGGCTTTTGATGCTCAGCGTACCCTCACCCGATATAGGCAAAGGAATAAGCGTTTCGCTCCCCGAGAGAAGTTTCTCCATATTTTCAAGTATAGACCTTATCCTTTGCTCGGGGGTGACATAAGCCACCTTTTGCGCAAGCAAATTGTTGATATAGGCGGATCTGCTGACACCCGCTCGATACGCAAGCACATCAACAGCACTCACCACCTCGTCATTCAAGACTATACTGTATACACTGCTGCTCATCCCGTCACCTCCTTTTTCTGCTTAAAATATACCACGAATTATTTAACTTGTCAATACTTTTATATAAAATTTTTTACGAGTTTAAAAAGACGGCTCAAATTATCATTTAAGCCGTCTTAATGATCAAAGAAAACACTGATTTAGGGAACCGCCGTCCACATTTCATTGCGGTGAATAAACCCCTGCAATACACATTCACGATCTACGATTTGTATGAGTTTATCCTCATCCCGTAGGGAGGTTTGACACTTTGTTCACTTTAATTTACCCTTTTAAATTTGTCATACTGTTTACACATGCAAGCATAGTTGAGCCGTTATGCAGGAATGCGGCACTGTCGGGAGATATAGCCCCAAGCATAGACAAAAACAACAGCGAGGTATTAAAGCCCACTATAAATTTATAGCTCTTGTTTATCCTTCTCATAAGAGCCTCACTCATTTGTCTTGCTTCTATTATTTCGGAA
>CAMOYW010000288.1 GCA_946630405.1 uncultured Clostridia bacterium
CCTTACCCTTAAGCCCGAGGGCACGGCAGGTGCCGCAAGAGCCTTTATAGAAAATGGACTGTACTCGGATGCACAGCCCACCAAGCTCTTCTATGTTACACCCTGCTTTAGGAACGAAAGACCGCAGGCGGGCAGATACAAGCAATTCCACCAGTTCGGCGTGGAATGTTACGGGTCGGAAGATGCGAGAGCCGATGCCGAAGTTATTGCCCTTGTAAACGAAATATTTAAGGAACTCGGCTTAAAGGGAATTTCTCTGCGCATAAACAGCCTCGGCGGAAACGAATGCCGCAAAAAGTACAATGCCGTTTTAAAAGAATATATCGGCGAGCGCCTCGGCGAACTCTGCGAGGACTGTCGTTCACGCTTTGAAAAGAACCCCTTGCGTGTACTTGACTGCAAAAACGAGCACTGCAAAGAGGTGCTTTCGGATGCGCCTTCCGTGCTCGATACCCTTGATACGGGCTGTGCGGAGCATTTTAACGACCTGAAGGCAAACCTTGATGCCATGGGTATACCTTATACTATTGACAAAGGGATAGTCAGAGGTCTTGACTACTATACAAGAACGGTATTTGAATTTGTATCCGAGGAAATAGGCGCGCAGGGTACCGTTTGCGGCGGCGGCCGCTACGACAACCTTGTAAAGGAATGCGGAGGTCCTCAAATGGGCGCTGTGGGTTTTGCCATGGGATTTGAAAGAATAATGCTCGTGCTTGAAGCACAGGGCAACGACCCTCACCTCGAAAACACACCGTTTATATATATAGGCTCTATCGGCTCTTCGGGAGCACTTAAAGCTCAGGAGATCGCAAGCAAGCTCAGAAAAAGCGGAATATATGCCGAATACGATACCGTAGGCAGGAGCGTAAAGGCACAGCTCAAATACGCAGATAAAACAAACGCACTCTACAACGCCGTAATAGGCGATGACGATATAGCGGCAGACAAGATCCGCCTTAAAAATATGGAAAGCGGAGAAGCCTGCGAGATAAAATTAAGTGAACTTGCCGACGAAATCAAAAAACTGTATGGAAAAGAGAATTAAAACACTTGTTCTTTTCGGATCGGCACATCGAGACGGGAATACGGCTTATCTTGTTGATACATTCCTTAACAAAATAAATGCCGATGTTACATTTTTGGACTGTTTAGACATAAAGCCATGTATCGACTGTTCAAAATGCCTTGAAAGCGGAAAATGCCATATAAACGACAAGCTTACAAGACCGCTTGAAGACATAGACTCATACGGGCTTATACTCTGTGCCTCGCCTCTGTATTTTAACCAGCCCACCCCCATGCTTTTAAGCACCCTGTCAAGGTTTCAAAGCCTATATCTCGGCAAAAAAAAGCTGAATTCAAAAGCATGTATCATACTTACGGGAGGCGGCGGTGAGGCGGTAAACTCCGGCGATGCGGAGAAAACCCTGCGGATAGCCCTTCGCTGTGCAGGAATCACAGACATTTGCTACATACGTTCACTTCATACGGACACGGTAAGTGCGAATGATGACAAAGCCGCACTTGCCGAGCTTAACAGCTGTATCAAAAAAATAAAAGGAGAGTAATTATGGGATGCCTCGCTAATATTTTGTGGCTAATATTCGGCGGCCTTGAAGCGTGGTTTGCCTGGACGATATACGGCATACTCTGGAGTATTACCATAGTAGGCATACCTCTCGGCAGGCAGTGCTTTAAATTTGCAAGGTTATCTCTTGCCCCGTTCGGCAAAGATGTTTCCGTAGAAGGCGGTCCAGTTTCCCTTTTGGCAAATATCGTATGGTGCCTTTTTACGGGAGTAGAAATGGCTCTTGCTCATGTCACCGTAGGCATCGGGCTTTGCCTTACCATTATAGGGATCCCTTTCGGAATTCAGCATTTTAAACTTGCCGTACTTTCCCTTTTCCCCTTTGGATCGAGAGTGATATAATGAAACAGGAAATTAACAGTATAAACGGACTTTTTCTTCCGCTTTCCCAAAGAATAGACTCGGAGCCGTATTTTTTCAGGATATGTTCCTACAGCGAGCATTTATACGAGCTGATAGTAAGATATATCGAGGCTGCAAGGATTTGCGGTGCAGTACTTGAAAGCGATATAGATACACCGCCCGCCGAGCAGTGCGAAATGTTTAACAAGACCCTCGGCACGGAGGTACGCTTCAACAAGGAGTTTATACAAAGTGCGCTTTCAATATGGCTGAAAAGAGCCACGGATGCTCAAAAAACGACGATAGCAGATATAATTTGCCGTGAACTTGACCCAAACGACTTTGAAACATACAGAGCGTTGATGTGCCTGCTGTATTACAAGCTTGAGTGGCTCGTGGATCGCTTTTACGGCGATCAGCCGCCCAAGATACTTTGCGAAGGCAATATTTCGGCAAAGGGGGCGATCCTTCTCCACACGCTGAAAAAGCTTGGCTGTGATGTGATACTTTTAAACTATTCGGGAAACGAAGCGTATATGCTTGCAGACCCCAAAAGTCTCTCCGAGGAGATACTTTTGCCAAATTCAACACCTTTCCCCGAAGGATTCAGCCTTGCAGCCATTTCGGACAAAATTGAAGAAAAGCTCATAATCGAGCACATGTACGGCATACGTCCCTCACACGAACCTGCAACCAACACATGGATAAGCGGCA
>CAMOYW010000289.1 GCA_946630405.1 uncultured Clostridia bacterium
ATCTGGGAACTCACCTGCATAGCAGGTGGTTTATTTTTTTACGTTTGCACAATAATAAAAGCGGGTGTGGTTCCACACTCGCTTTTTATATGTCATTCTCCAAAAAGGTCTTTCAGTATTTGTTCTGCGTTCATATTTAAGTAGCCGTCGGGGTCGGTAAGGCAGCTTCCGTCCGAGTGCCAAGTAAATCTTCCTGCATCGTTTCCCGTAAACGAAAGAAAGCTTGCAGGTGATTTTGCCACTGCGTTGTAACGTTCGGACCATTCGGGATAATAGGTCTTCATATAACGTGAGGCAAGGGCGTACGCTTGGGATGAGGTCGAGCCGAGTGCCGAAAGCTGAACTCCGCCTCCGGGGTAGCCGAGGGTGCTGTCCGAAGGGGTGGAGTGTAATATAACGGCACTTCCGTCGTCGCATTTGCCGAGGAACATCCATACGTGGCCGTTAATGCTCATAATATCGCCGGGCTTAAAATCGGCGAGGCTTACATTCTGTGTCCAAGTGCCGTACCCGTAGCTTTCAAGGGATTTGGCAAGTTTTGTGGAGGATGTAACATAGCCCGTATTCTCACTTTGTGTGTTTATTACGTTGTAAACTACCCAACCGATGTAGCCCGAACAATCCGCCCCTGCATAGTAGTATTGATTAAATTCATTGTGGGGGTAGTAGGTGCTTTTTGCATCTTCTGTGCGGTAGGTGTAGGTTGCGTCGTGTTCGTCAAAGAAATCGACCCAATTTTGGGGCAAACCTATGCTTCTTGCGTCGTTAGATGCACCGTTGTCCTGCCAGTTCCAAGCACCGCCGTACATATAAAGGGTGTGTCCTACGGGTGTAAGTGCCGTAGAAAGCACGTTTTTAACGGTTTTAAGTCCGGGAGTGCCGCTTACGGGGATGGTGGGGATATCGGATTTCGGTAAAAGGTAGGCAATATTATCCGAAAATACGGTTGCCGTTTCCTCCGGAGCGTGCTTTACTTTGGTAACAGAAGTTCCGCCGGGTCGCCTTTGTACGGCGTAAATGGACATATTTTCGAGGTCGGGAGCTTCTGCCGTTTCGCTTGCGACGGAACGACCTATTTCCGTGATAATGCCGTTTTCAAGTTTTATGTTGTACACATAGCCCTCTGCAAGCCTATTTTGCAGGGTGTAGCTTTCATCACTTGAAATTTTGAATACCTTTTTTTCGCCGTTTATAAAGAATTTGTGACCTATGGAAGGCAAATTGTCCTTTGAATTTTGCCCGTAGTTTGTGATGCCGAGGTAAACGGTTGCAAAGTACTCTTCGGGTATTTCACTGTCCGCCTCAGCCTTGACGGAGGTGAGCTCTTCGGCGGTTTCATCTGTGAATATTTTAACGGTTTTGGTTTCCGCATCCCATTTAACATTCACATCAAGAGCTTTTGCCGCAAGATAAAGCGGTATATAGGTTCTCTCTTCTTTTATTTTTGCAGGTATGTCGGTAGATATTTTTTCTCCGCGGATAAATGCAAATTCCTTCCCGATTGAAATGGAAAAGTCTGCGGCGGTGTTATCGTCTGCCTTGTCCGATTTGTTTACCGTAACCGTCTTGCTTTCGGGTATCCATTCGACTTTACCTCCGAGCACCTCCGTTACGGCTCTTAAGGGTAGCATTACCCTGTCGGAGTCTATATAGGGTGCGGCATCGCCGTATTGGGATAAATCTGCGACATTGCCGTTTATTTCTATTATAAAGCTCGAAGCGAGCACAGCCGATGAAAACAGGCAGGTCAGTAAAAATGTAATTATCGGTTTTTTCATATTTTTCTCCCCTTATGTAATAAAAAAGGGGGCGTGAACACACACCCCTGTTTGTCTTAATAATTTTCTGCCTTAACCTGGAAATAGCTTTGAGGATGAGCGCATACGGGGCAAGCCGCAGGAGCTTTTTTGCCTATAACGATATGTCCGCAGTTGATGCACTGCCAAATGCAGTCACCGTCTTTGGAAAATACCACTTCGTCCTCGATATTTTTAAGAAGCTTTCTGTAACGTTCTTCGTGCTCTTTTTCGATAGCGCCTACCATTTCAAAAAGCTTTGCTATTTTTGTAAAGCCTTCTTCTGCCGCTTCCTTTGCGAATTTGTCGTACATATCCGTCCATTCAAAGTTTTCGCCGTCAGCGGCATCTTTGAGGTTGGTCACGGTATCGGGCACATCTCCGTCATGAAGAAGCTTGAACCATATTTTAGCGTGTTCCTTCTCGTTTGCTGCGGTCTCTTCAAAGATCTGAGCTATCTGTACATAGCCTTCCTTCTTAGCCTTGCTTGCATAGTAGGTGTATTTATTTCTTGCCTGAGATTCTCCTGCAAAAGCCGTCTGTAAATTAGCCTCTGTTTTCGTTCCTTTAAGTTCTTTATCTGCCATAATATACCTCCTTAATGATATTGTTAGGATATTATAACATTAATTAAACAAAAAGTCAATAGAAAATATACCGCTTAGCCTATGCTAACTTGTTTTGTGGATGTTTTAAAAATACACCTTTACATTTCGATAAAAAAAGAGTATACTGAAATGATATGGGGTTATGCAGTCTAAATCGGCTGTTTAATGTTCTTTGTTTACTTTATTTATGTTTCGGAGGTGGGCTATGCCTATTGTACCTATTTT
>CAMOYW010000290.1 GCA_946630405.1 uncultured Clostridia bacterium
GCCACCGACGGAGTTCCACCGCCGAAAAACACAGATATAACTTCCTTATCAGCCGCTTCGTAAAGCTCTATCTCTCTGCTCAAAGCCTTGAAATAAGCCTCTGCTTTTTCCTTTGAACTATCCGCAAAGCTGACAAAATCACAGTAAAGGCATTTCCTTGCACAAAAAGGTATATGTATGTATAACGAAAGCTTATTGTTCATCGAGCTTCAACACACTCATAAACGCTGCCTGAGGCACGGTAACAGAGCCTATCTGTCTCATTCTCTTTTTACCTTCCTTTTGCTTTTCAAGCAGCTTTTTCTTTCTTGTTATATCGCCGCCGTAACACTTTGCAAGCACATCCTTACGAACGGCACTTATTGTTTCTCTTGCTATGATCTTGTTGCCTATGGCAGCCTGGATAGGTATTTCAAACTGATGTCTCGGAATCTCCTTTTTAAGCTTCTCAGCCATCTTTCTGCCCTTTTCGGCAGCGGAATCCTCATGAACTATAAAGCTGAGCGCATCTACCACCTCTCTGTTTACAAGCATATCAAGCTTGACAAGTTTGCTCGGACGGTAGTCATAAAGCTCATAATCAAAAGAAGCATAACCTCTCGAACGGGATTTCAACACATCAAAGAAGTCATAGATTATCTCATTAAGGGGCAATTTATATCTGAGTACAGCCCTTGTACTTTCAATATAGTCCATCCCTTCATATTCGCCTCTTCTTTGCTGACACAGCTCCATAACGGTGCCTATATATTCACTCGGAAGGATTATTTCCGCCTTAACGATAGGCTCTTCCATATGCTCAATAAGAGTAGGATCGGGCAGATCGGAAGGATTCGACAGACTCATTTGCGAGCCGTCGGTCAAAAACACTTTATAAATAACGGAAGGTGCGGTCGTTACGAGGTCAAGGTCATACTCTCTTTCAAGACGCTCTTGTATGATCTCCAGATGCAAAAGCCCAAGGAAGCCGCATCTAAAGCCAAAACCGAGCGCAACGGAGGTCTCAGCCTCAAAATTAAGTGCCGCATCGTTTAGTTTAAGCTTTTCAAGAGCATCTCTCAAATCGCCGTATTTTGAACCGTCGGCAGGAAAAATGCCGCAGTACACCATGGAATTCACTTTCTTATATCCGGGAAGTGCCTCCGAAGCGGGTTGATGAGCACTCGTAACGGTATCACCTATTCTTGTATCTCTCACATTTTTAATGCTTGCGGTAAGATAGCCGACATCACCGGCTTTAAGCTCATCCACGGGAATAAATCGCCCCGGTCCGAAAGCTCCGACCTCCACAACTTCAAATTCCTTACCCGTAGCCATAAAGCGGACTTTATCGCCCCTTTTGACCTTGCCGTCAAAAACACGCATAAATACGATAACTCCCTTATAGCTGTCGTATACAGAGTCAAATATTAAAGCTTTAAGCGGAGCGTCCTCATCACCGTTAGGCGCAGGTATATCGTTTATGATACGTTCAAAAACTTCATCTATATTGATATTGGCCTTTGCGGATATGAGAGGTGCGTTTTCCGCATCAAGTCCTATCACATCCTCGATCTCAGCCTTAACTCTGTCGGGCTCAGCGCTCGGAAGATCTATCTTATTGATGACGGGCACCACTTCAAGATTATTGTCAAGAGCAAGGTATACATTTGCAAGAGTTTGCGCCTCAACACCTTGAGCGGCATCCACCACAAGCACGGCACCGTCGCACGCCGCCAGAGAACGGGACACTTCATAGTTAAAATCCACATGCCCGGGTGTATCTATGATATTTAACGTATATTCCACATCATCTTTTTTATATATAAGACGAACTGCCTGTGATTTGATGGTTATACCTCTCTCACGCTCAAGGTCCATATTGTCAAGCACCTGCTCCTGCATTTCACGCTCGGTCAGCAAACCGCAGCGCTGTATAAGCCTGTCCGCAAGTGTGGATTTACCGTGATCTATATGTGCGATAATGCTGAAATTTCGTATTTTAGATTGTCTTTCGTTCATTTTGTTCCGTTTCCTTTAAAGTATTAATGAAGGTAAGTATAAAAGGAAGCACAAGCAAAAATGCAAGCACATCCGATATAGGCTGAGCAGATTGTACTCCGAAAAGCCCATAGATGTTAAACATTAAAAGCAACACGGGGATAAAACACAATCCGCTTCTCAATGTGGCGGACATAATGGCAAGCATTCTCTTCCCCGTCGTCTGAAAAGCCATATTACTCATTACCACAAGTGGCTGAAACAAAAGCCCCACGCAATGCAGTTTAAGAGCCAAATCTCCTTTTTCGATAACAAGAGGGTCGTTTCTAAACACTGCTATGATCTGCGGCGAAAAAATAAATCCCGTAATTGCGACCAAAGCTATAAAAATCTCCGAAAATACGAGGGTAAAGTAAAAAGCAGACCTTACTCTCATGTACTTTTTTGCTCCGAAATTAAAGGCACACACGGGCTGAAAGCCCTGACCAAGCCCGAGGCAAACGGCAAAGATGAAAAAGGCAACTCTCGAAACGATGCTCATTGCAGATACGGCAGAATCTCCGTAAGTGCGGGCACATCCGTTAAGCACCATTATTGATATACTCGAAAGCCCTTGCCTTACAAGGCTCGGAAGCCCCGTGGTAATG
>CAMOYW010000291.1 GCA_946630405.1 uncultured Clostridia bacterium
GGTTTGATCGTTACTTTGGTGACGGTTATATTCGTTCCGCAAGGGAAAATAATTTTCGGCACGCTTACTTTTATAGGGCTTGCACATTTGTTGCTTTTCCCGATTTTTAAATCCATCAAGGTCAATCCGTACATAGGTATGTTCGTATCACTTATGTTATTTATACTCACATATTCTGTGCCGGAAGGTCAAATTTGGGGTGTCGGGCTGCCTAAGTCGCTTTATTCAAATCTTTTGACCGCACTTGTTGGATTTCCGCCGAATGATTTTTCTTCGGCAGATTATTTCCCGATAATGCCGTGGATATTTGTGTTTTTGTTTGGCTGTTTTTTGGGAAAAGCTATCAAACCTAAAGCGAAGGAGATCAAGGAAATAGAAAAGCCGATAGTATTTATATCTCGAAATTCCATATATATTTATATGGTACATCAAGCCGTGTTGTACGGTTTATTTACCGTAATTGACATCTTCGCAAGAAGATGAAAAGGAGGGAAAGCTATGAAAGAGCTTATTATAGGCAACATTAAGGCAAGGGTGCCCGTTCTTCAAGGAGGGATGGGTGTCGGTGTAAGTCTTGGGGGACTTGCCGGAGCTGTTGCCAAGGAGGGCGGTATAGGAGTTATTTCAGCCGCTCAGCCGGGTTTTAAAGAACCTGATTTTTATACCAATACAAAAGAAGCCAATATGCGTGCTCTTGCCCGTGAGATAAAAAGGGCAAAGGAAATATCAAACGGTGGCATAGTCGGCGTAAATATAATGGTAGCCGTTACAAATTATGAAGCGTTTGTAAAATGCTGCATCGAAAACGGTGCCGATATTATTATATCGGGTGCGGGTCTTCCCATGGATCTTCCGAAATATGCGGAGGGTTCCGATATTAAGCTTGCGCCTATCGTATCAAGTCTAAAGGCTTGCAAGGTGCTTACAAGCCGTTGGCTGAAAAAGAATAACAGGCTGCCCGATCTTGTGGTAATTGAAGGACCTAAAGCGGGAGGTCATCTCGGTTTTAAGTCCGATGAAATTGAAGAAAAGCTTGAAAATTTTGATGATGAAATAAAGCAAATTATTGCATATATAAGAGAATTTGGAGAGCAAAACAACAAATATATCCCCGTGGCTTTTGGCGGAGGTGTGTTTACGGGCGAGGATGTAAAGCATTATATAGAAGAGCTTGGTTTGGATGCCGTACAGGTTGCCACTCGCTTTGTTGCGACGGAAGAGTGTGATGCCGATGAGCGTTTTAAACAGGCTTATGTGGATAGCAAAAAGGGAGATGCCGTCATCGTTAAAAGCCCCGTGGGTATGCCCGGACGAGCCCTTAACAATAATTTTATAAAAAATATCGTACCGAATGGATGTAAAGTAACAAGGTGTTTTAACTGTCTTGTGCACTGTGATCCGAAGAACATACCTTATTGTATTTCCAAGGCGCTTTTTAACGGTGCCGAGGGAAATCTTGATGAGGCACTTATATTCTGTGGCGCAAACGTGGACAGAATTGACAGAATAAGTACCGTAAAGGAAGTTATTGATGAGCTTGTCGGTGAATTGAAGTAAAAGAAAATGGAAAAGTATAATATTAAAAAAGCCCCTAAAATCAAAGAAAATACGGGCTATATTGCAGACAACAGTAATTTTATAGAGGCATTCCGTGCACTTAAGGCAGACCCTACCGATGTTACGAGAGTAAGATTTGCTGCAGAATTCGGTAAGGCAAGGCTTTTGATACCTGTGGTAATAGAGCCTGAGCCGGTAAACGATGTGATACAGCCTGGTTCAAGTTTTACCTTTTTTATGCTTGAAACGGCTGCAAAGGTTAAGTATCTTATCACATTTACAAGTGTGGAGGAGCTAAATAAGTGGGATAATAAAGAAAAGAAACAGGTCCTCAGCTATGACTTTGATTCTCTTCACAGGTTGCTTCAAGAAAGGGCAACAATATACGACGGTATTATAATCGACCCCAAGGGTGATAATTTTGCTATAAAGAATGATTTTATGAAAAGCTTGACAGAGCTTATGAACAATATGGTAACTATTACCCCCGAAAAACTGCCTACCGATTCCGAAACGCCTCTTGAAGAGGCTAAAAACGTAAGTGAGGAGCTTAAAAAGGCAGTTAAGGATTATTGTATATCAAACCGTGTAATAAACGGTGCATACATTATGCAGACCGTTCGCAAAGGAAACAGCGAGCCTACGATAATAGTTGTGCTTGATTTTGATGCGGGCGAGGATATGCGAAGCGTATTTGACGGGCTTGCAAGGGCTGTCCGCCCCGCACTTAAAAACGGGGAGAGCATAGGAATGATGCCCTCATTTGATAAAGTGGCTGCCAAATATATAAAAGGTGTGGAAATGATATAGGGATCGCTTATGGAGAGAAGGAGAGTTGACAAAACGACAATTACCATAGCGGTAATGTTTATAATATTTGGTGTGCTAATCACACTTGGAATATATTACGATCGTGAGTCAAAACAGAAATTTATCGAAACGGCTGAAAAGACCGAAGGTGTTATAACAGATATTGAAAGATCCGTCAGAAGAAACGGCAGAAAGCTAAAAACCGAGTACGATGTGTTTGTTACATATACCGTGGA
>CAMOYW010000292.1 GCA_946630405.1 uncultured Clostridia bacterium
GTACGGCACCCATTGGTGTTCAAAAGTTTGGAATATGCCGGGGCTCAATGCCTTTCCCTCAATAACCGTCTTTATGTTTGATATGTCTATATCAAAACTTTTCTCGGTGCTCTCGGTCCAATCGGCATTGTCATAGCGGCTGTAGGTAACTGTGATATGGTCGGCGGGTCGGTCTCCGTAAACATAGAGTATCATTTCTCTTGTGGGAATAAAATCACTTTTTTCGTGGTCGATATACGAGCCGCTTATACCGTACATAAGTTTTCCGTCAATATCGTAGGAATTGATGCTGATATCCCAGTCGTTGTATGGCATAAGCCCCTGCATCATAAGTTCTTCGTCATTTTCGTGCGCCTTTTCGTATGAATAATTTATAAGCGATTCGTCGTCCGGTATCCATGAAAGCGACATATCGTCATTCAAAGTGACCTCGGCATCAAGCGTTTCTTTGTGTGTTATGTGTTCGGGTTCTTCTTCCTGTTCTTTTTGATATTCCATGCGGCTTTTAAGCCTTTCTTCATAGCTTGCGATATATGGAGAGTATCCGCCGATGTTCATATCTATGGTCAGAGCATTGGACAGCAGCAAATAAAAGTCCCTGCGTGAGATATTGCTGCTTGCGGCAGCGGTGTTTTCGTTCTTTATAAGGCCTTTTTCGTAAGCTTTGGCATATATCTGTGAGGTTGTTGTGTATTCAAGTTCTTCGGGACGGTCAGTGCATCCGTAGGTGTCGCCGATAAGGCGGATAACATACAAGAGTGCGTGTTCTGCGGTGAGCTTTTTGTCAAGGTCGAGTTTAAGTATTTCATCCCCCGTCAGTATCTCGCCGCCTAAAAGATTTAAAAACAGCGCCTTATCACTGTCGGGGATATCGTCAAGCGGTGCAAGTTTGCTGCCGTAGTACCATTCTTTTACATTATCCTCGGTATAGCCGTAACTGCCGTTTGTGAGGTCGGACAGGATCATGAGAGCTTCGCGCTCGGTAATAAGACCGCTTTTTTTCAGATCCTGTGCGGAAACGATGTCGTACTTTGCAAGGATATCGGTACTTTGAGTCCCGACGATATTTGTTGCGGGATTCAGAGAACTGCTTTTTGCATAAGCCGTGGAAAAAGAGCATACGACGGCACTGATAGTCAGAAAAATAATAGCTGTTTTCTTCATGATATTCAACCTCCTTAAAACAATCGAATTGTTATTTGTCTATATTGTACAATATATAGTTGATATTGTCAAGGAGATTTGCTAAAAATAACAAAAAAATCATGCGAGATCTTGTGTTATTTAAAAAAATTTAAGTTATCATCCTTGTACTGCCATAAACTGTCAAAAGATATACAACATTAAGTGATACAATGATCAACACCCTTGTTTTGCTTAAACTGCTTTCTTGTTTTACTATCATAATAAGCAACTCATACATAGAACTGTCCGAGACTGCTGAAAAAGTCTGTTTTTTGAATACGCAAAGTCACATTAATTGCAATTGCGGCGTATTTTGTGCTAATTTAAAGATTTGTTTGCCAGCATTTGCAACTGATTTTCGAGAATATTGACTTTTTCATCAATCTCGAACTGTCCCCTTTATGACCTCAAACATGATTTAGCTTCTTAAATTCGCTTTTATCTATTGTATTAGTTTCTGTTGTATTCATTTTTTCCCCTTTTCAATTATTGTTTATTTAAGACTTCTATATATTCAACATATCTATCTTTAACCATTACTTCTACGTACCTTAAATCATCTTTTGCCCCGCCATAATAATAATTTGTATAAGATTTATCGTTTTCCGTTTCTATAGGGTCACCCCATAATTCTATCATTTTGTCAATCTTATCACCGACGGACAATCCGTACACGGTTGACAGCCCAATATTTTTAGCGGAAAGTGCGGCTATACAGAATATCTCATCATTTTCCCCAACCTTGTCATTTTTACCTCTTTGAGTAAATACCGACATAACAGGTTTATCGTTATCATATACCACACTTGTTGTGCATTTTCCCCAAGCTTCCGGAATAAACAGAGCTTCCGATGCTAAATCTGTTGTATAACTTTCCCCCATTTCTTTAAGCGTGGTAGGCACTTTATATCTTTTTCCGTCAATAACAATATCATTTACAGCATCATCGATATTGAATTCCCCCGGTGTATGTGAAATCACAGTTTCTTCAGCGGAGCTTGAAGATAGTTCTTCCGTTGATTCTGTAACATCAACTGTTTGTGTCGAGTCTTCCGATACCGTCTGTTCAATTGCGCTTTCATTCGGACTTTCTTTTCCACAAGCCGTAATCGCAGCAAGCATAATCAGAGCCGACAAGCTTAAAGTAATAAATCGTTTCATTTTTTTGTTCTCCTTTATTTTTTTATTTATCTTCATAAGCTATATTGATGTAGCTTACAAATTCGGGTGAATTGGTTTCAAAATAATTTATAAATTTATTCATTTCAGTTTTTATGTAGGAGACAGGGGTCAGACAACCTATCTCCACTTTTTTGTTTACGCAGAAATCAACTGCGTGCAGTCAGCCTGCTTTCCAACAGCGGGATACCCTCATCTATCCACCATAGGTTATCGACCCCTCCGGAACTC
>CAMOYW010000293.1 GCA_946630405.1 uncultured Clostridia bacterium
CCCGCCGATACCTACACCGATACAGGCGACTATTCCGCTCCCGCAGATACGGGAAATGCGGACTATTCCGGCTCCGAAGGTGCGGAGGAATAGTATGGAAAGCTTTAAGAAAAAAGATAATTACGAGATGAGCGACCTCCTTAAAATTATGGAGAAGCTCATCTCAAAAGATGGCTGTCCGTGGGACAAGGAGCAGACACATAAGTCGCTCAGACCCTATATCATAGAAGAAAGCTACGAAGTTGCCGAAGCCATAGATAACGAGGACAGCGCAAATCTTTGTGAGGAGCTTGGCGATGTGCTGTTTGAGGTGGTGTTCCACAGCGCACTTGCTCAAAAAAGCGGTGAATTTACTTTTAATGATGTGGTGGACGGAGTTTCAAAAAAAATGGTCTATCGTCATCCGCACGTTTTCGAAGATGACAGTGCAAAGGATAGCTCCGAAGTGCTTGTAAAGTGGGATGAACTTAAAAAGAAGGAAAAGGGCTATAAAGATAAAATGGATGTTATAGAGTCTGTACCGAAGGCTCTGCCCGCACTGACAAGAACGCAGAAAACCGTATCAAAAGCCGTCAAGAACGGACTTGATACCGAGGGGAAAGATCAAAGCTTAAAAGAGCTTAAAGAGCTTGTTAAAAGGCTTGATTCTTTAGACGGCGATAATAAGTGCAATAATGCGGAATCTATAATAGGAGAAATTTTGCTCAAAACCGTGAAATTATCACATTTTTTTGAAATAAATAGTGAATTTTCCTTGACAAATGCGTTAAAAACATATATAAATAGATGTAGGGATTTTAAGAATATGCAAAGCTAAAAAATAAACGCACATCACAGTTTAGTTTTTGCATGTCGGGTTTATATGAACCGTTGGAGGGACTTTTGAGGATCGGTCCCGAGGGGCTGTAAACCTATCCGCAAAAGGAGGAGAAATAATGAATAAAGCAGAACTTGTATCGGCAATTGCTGAAAAGGCCGGTATCGACAAGAAGAAAGATGTTGACAAGGTTGTTAAGGCTTTTGTTGACGTAGTTACAGAGACACTTGTAAAGGGTGACAAAATCAGCCTTATAGGTTTCGGTACATTTGAAGTTAGAAAGACTTCTGCTCGTACAGGCAAGAACCCCAGAACAGGTGCTGAAGTTAAGATACCTGCTAAGAACGCTCCCAAGTTTAAGGCCGGTAAGGCTTTAAAGGATGCTGTAAACGCATAATTGCTTAGGTGCAAGCTTTTTGCTTGCACCTTTTTAAGTATGGGTCACTTCAAAAATACGATATGTATCGAAGTGAACTATGGTGATGAATAATATGAGACTGGATAAATATTTAAAAGTATCAAGATTAATAAAAAGAAGAACAGTTGCCAATGAGGCGTGTGATAACGGAAGAGTGAGCGTAAACGGAAAGGTCGCAAAGGCGGGACTTGATGTAAAAGAGGGCGATATTATTGAGATCGCTTTCGGAAGCAATACCGTCAAGGTCGAGGTGCTCAGTGTAAAGGAGACCGTTAAAAAAGAAAACGCCGCCGATATGTATAGGAATATATAAGTGATACTTTCAAACGAAAAAATAAATAAGACTTATACCGGCGCAAAGTTAGGCTTTATGTTCGGGCTTTTGCTTTTGGGCGTGTTTTTGGTAATGTTCTTTGCGCAGTACAATTTGGAGGAGCAAGCCATAAGAAAAAGCGTGCCCCTTTCTTCCGCTGTTGAAGATATGGTCGGCAATTGTGCCTACATCAAGGCGGAGGAGCTTACCGAGGTGCGTAGGCTCTACGGGAAGAACGGCTTTTACTACCTTGCCGTATCGGACGGAAAAAGCTACGGTATACATATAGATAAATATTCAAAGCTCAGGAAGGCTATGGACGATCTTTTTCGAGACGGAAGTGTGGCGCTTTCCGGGCGCATTGCTTATGTACCCGCAAATGCCATGGATAAGGAAGGTAATGCCGTGCCTTATCTGGGACTTGATGTGGTGAGTGTGAATTCTCCTCTCACACCTGTTAAACTTATGTTTTTTGAGCCCGAAAAGCATTTTTTACTTCCCGGTATTGTTTTTGTGTTTATGCTCAGCTTTCTTATAGTGTACGGGTTCAGGCTTTTCAGATTCCGGAGATATGCAAATATGAGTGTTTCGGAAGCCGATATTATTGACAGAGAGCTTGACAGTCCCGATACATTGTGGCTTCCCGTGCTTAAGTGCTACGTTACAAAAAATTATTTTGTAAATGTGGGAAGCGGACTAATAATAGCAAAGCTTAAGGATATTGTGTGGGTCTATTCCACGGAGATGTATCATAACGGTATCAAACAGAGTGAGAATACATCCATTATGCTCTCGGACGGAAAGCTTTACAAGCTTGGCTATGTTGCCTCGGGTACATTTCGGAAAAAACAGGAAGCGGAGATCAAGAAAGAACTTGACAGCATCGTAAATGCCGTATATAAACACAATCCCTATGTTATTTACGGTATCGATAACAATATTAAAAAAGATATGAAGAATAAATATGGACGAAAGATTTGAAAGGACGAAGCTTCTTTTGGGTGAGGAAGCGATAGAGAAGCTTCAAAAAAGCAGGGGGATAGTATT
>CAMOYW010000294.1 GCA_946630405.1 uncultured Clostridia bacterium
TGTTATAATGTGTTGTTTGTAAAAGGCATGGGAACATTATCGCCGTTATCTTCGTCTTCAAACGCAGGTTCGGCGTTTTTGTATTTCAGATCGTTAAAGCCAAGCATAAAGTATGCGTGGAAGCATATAAAGGCAAGCATGCCTATTATGAACCAGAACTGCATGTTTTCAAATATATTTGGCTTTTTCGCTTTTTCCGTTGCTGCCGTAAAAGCTTTACTCAGTGCTTTTGTAACATCACCGTTTTGTTCAAGCTCCTGCTGAAAAGTGTATCTGAATGCTGAGGTCACCTTTTCGTTCAATACACTGTCCGTATCGTTGCCCTGCATACCCTCCCAGTACCAATCCGTTTTTCTTACGTTATTGTCGGCATCCTTGGGCTGTGAATACACGATGAGCCAATGCATTTCGTCGTTAAATTCGGCTAAGTACCTGTCGAAGGCATAATCCTCCAAATTAGAGTAGTTCCTTTGCCATGTCTCGTTAGACACGGTAATAACGGCAGGGGTCACGTTTGTCTTTTTTAAGAACGGCTCCAATACGGGGTCGAGCGCATCGCTTTTCAGCACATTTATTTCGTCCTTTATGACTATGGCGGTATCGTGTTTGCCGAACTGTGCGTTAAAAATAGGTTGTGCAATTGTGAATATGGCAAACAGAAAAGGAAGATAAACCAGTCCGATAAGTAACCTTATGGGTGAGAACGCCTGTGACGGGTCTCTTCGAGAATATATGTATTTTTTCTCGCCTCTGTGATAGTAGCTGTATCGCCTTGCACCGGGGTAGGGTCTTGTGCTCACGCCCGATATACCGCCTCTGCTTCCTCCGCCGCCGCCCGAGCTTCCGCCGTGTGAACCGCCCCCGTGCGAGCCTCCTCCGGATGAATGTGGCATATCTATTCCTCCTTATCCGTAATATCCCGCCTCTATACCGTGGCGGTTACATATACCTATTATACCGCCCGCGTAGCCCATGCCGATGGCGTTAAATCGCCATTGCCCGAGGTGTCTGTAAAACTCGCCTGCTATAACAGCCGTTTCGATAGAGAACTCGTTGCTCATGTCAAAGCGTGCAAGTTCCGTGTTGGTGTTTTCGTCCAATATACTGAGGTAAGCGTTCCTGACCTGCGAGAAATTTTGCCGACGATTTTCCGCATCGTATATGGAGGCTGCAATTTCGATTTTTTCAATTTCGGCGGGAAGAGAATTTAATTGTATTTCTATCTGTTCATCGTAGCCCACTTCGCTGCCTTGAAGGGAGTCGTTAAATATCCGTACTGCTCCCCCGGGGAAGGAGGGATTGCCGTAAAACACAAATTCCTCGGCACTTTTACATATCCCGTCCGCTCCCGTTACAAAGGCGCATATATCCAAATCCAAGTCGGGCATGTTGGGGTCGGGATTCATATCCCAACCAAGTCCAACAAGTATTCTTTCAAGACCGGGGTTATCTCCCGTGAGGGGAGTGTTTTGCCCCTTTACCAAGCTGACTGCCATAGCTTATCCCTTCAAAAGTTTTTGTCCGTGGTACTTTTGGTTGAACTCCTGCTTGATCGCTTCAAGGCGCTTCTGATCCTCCACACACTGTTTGCGTGCATTTTCGGAGATCGCTCTCGTTTCGTCGATACCGTTTACGATCGTTCTCCATGTAGTTTCGAGTGTTTCTATCTTTATGGAGCTGCCCGAAGCCATTTTGGCGGTCATCTTTGCGGTCTCGACCGTGTTCTTTGCGTTCTTGACAAGCATTTCGTTGGTCTTTTCATCAAGTACCTTCATGGATTCTGCCTGTATCTGCTGGCGCTTAAGAAGTACAGCCTGTGCAAGTGCCTGCTTGAATATGGGAAGTGTGATTATAAAGGCGGAATTTATCTTTCTTACAAGGTTCATATTTGTAAATTCCATGGTCTTTATCATAGGTATTGACTGTATAGCCACGCTTTCAGCCGTTCTGAGGTCCTGTGTGCGCTGGTCGAGCATCAAAAGCACCTGGTTGAGGTTGCTTATCTCAAACTGTAAGGAGGTATCTCCCGTTTCGTCCATTTCGGCTTGCTTTCTCTGTATTTCCTGCTCTACCTCCTGGCATGCCTGCTCGCCCGCAAGTATATATTTTACAAGTTCGTGATAGTAGTTTACGTTTGCGTCAAACATTTCGCCGAGCTTTTTGTTGGACTGTCTAATTTCGGATTCGTACTGTTTAAGGTTTACATATATCTTGTCCACATCCTCACCGAGAGAATGATATTTATCAAGCATCTTGTCGAGGGATTTACGTACATTTCCGAGTATCTTGTCAAAGATAGAGGGGTTTGCCTTTATCTCTTCAATGTCGAATTTTGCAAGCACCTTTGCAAGGTTGTTGAGCATTTCGCTTGACTCGTCAAGCTGGCTCATGTTAAGCCCGTTAAGTATTACATCCGATGCCTTTGCTATTTCCTCTGCCGCATGGCTTCCGAATGTGGCAATGGTTTCCATGTTGTCAAGCTCTATGGTGCTTACTATCTGGTCTATTTCCGCCGAGTTTTTAAGAGCGACCGTCATTTGCTCTCTGTCCTCTATTATATCGTATTTTGCGGGTT
>CAMOYW010000295.1 GCA_946630405.1 uncultured Clostridia bacterium
GGGCTTTGACTATGCCGCAGAAACAGCTTCACTTATCGCCTCCGACAGCTACAATGCCTCTACAATAGTACAAAACCAATACAATATGGGCTATCATGGTCTTGAACAAGCCCTTACGGTCATAGAAAACGATTCCGCATCTTTTAAATTTGTAGATACGGGCACCAATGTCGTAACACATGAGAACTTCAAAGAATACGAAAAGAGTCTTAAACGATGAAATCCAAAAACGACCACAGGCACAGCAAAAGCTTTGTCACTTTGCTTGCCGTATATATGGCTGTTTGTCTTGTCATCATGCTGATATGCACCACCGTGCTCAACAGCTTTGTTACGCAAAATAACACAGCCCAATTAAACAACATACTTTCCCTTATGGCGGAAAAGGTAAACACCTCGTTTGAGATGATGACCAACTATGTCATACAGCTTTCGGATCTCATGACCGATGCCGAAAATCTTGACTATGATACCGCCTACAAACATTTAAAGTCCACCACGGGAAATATGCCATACAGCAGTGTAGGACTTATTTCAGCCGACGGCACGGTTTATGCCACCGTAGGTGAAAAAATGGACATTGACCGACAAGGCTTTAAAGAAAAGATAAAAAGGCTGAACGAACTGTATATTTCGGAACCCTATCGCTCATCCGTAACGGGAAGCAATATGATAACCATGTTCGCTCCCGTCTCAAAAACAAGCGAATACAAGGGATGTATATTTGTGACCTATCGCCTTGAAACCATACAGAGCCTGGCATACAGTAAAGTGCTCTCGGACAATACCACGTTTTTCCTCATGAATCCTTCTTCGGGCAACTTCGTAAACTGTTCAACGGTTGACGGAAACCCGCCCGGAACATGGAACAATGTAAGGCTCATCAAAAAAGACATACTTGCGTATCGCGGATACAACCTCGACGATTGGCTCAAATCAATGGAGTCGGGCAGTGACAACAACATCATAAATTTTGAGCAAAACCACGTAAGATACACTCAGGCTTATATAAATATAGTCGGTATGCAAGGGTGGAGTATAGTAATAAGGATCCCCCTTACACAGCTTTCTCTTGCCATGCAGTATTACACAAGAGGAGTAAGTATAGTGGCAGGTATCCTTGTTGCGGCGACGTTGCTGTTTGCCTTTGTTCTCTACCTCAGCGAAAAAAGGCGAAGCAAAGCACTCAAAGATCTGTCCGACATAGATCCTCTTACAAAGGCAGTAAACAGACGGGCATTTGAAGAATATATAACAGAATTCCTAAAGAAAAACAAGCAAACCACACGCTGCACCTATATATTCTTTGACATAGATTATTTTAAAAACATAAATGACACCTACGGTCACGAGGCGGGCGATGAAGTGCTGTTTTCGACTTCCGAAACACTGCGTCACAGCTTTGGAGACAGTGCGATAGTTGCAAGAGTCGGCGGAGATGAGTTTAACATTTTTGTACATGAACCTCTTACTGAGGCTCAGGTAGACAACATTATGGCAAACATTCGCCGCACCCTTTCAAACCTTAAAATTGAAAACGGCACTTCCATCCCCATCACCTTCTCGGCAGGTCTCGCCGTTTATCCCGAAGATGCGAAGGATATGAAGAGCCTTTCTGAAATTGCGGACAAGGCACTTTACCATGTAAAGGATGCAGGCAGAAAGAACCACTTCTGGTTCAAAGATATTACAGAAAAGAGTTGATAAAATGCCTATCAGGGTATCGGATAATTTACCCGCAAAAGCAGTACTTACAAACGAAAACATATTTGTAATGGGAGATGACAGAGCGTTCCATCAGGACATACGCCCTTTGAGGATCGCTATAGTCAATATAATGCCAAACAAACAGCAGACGGAAGTACAACTTCTGAGGCTATTAAGTAATTCCCCCATTCAGGTGGAAATAACGCTTGTAAATACGGAAAGTTACAAGCCCAAACACACATCCGCCGATTATCTCGACGAATTTTACAAGGGATTCAGCGATATAAAAGCCAAAAAATTCGACGGAATGATAATCACCGGTGCTCCCGTGGAGCAAATGGATTTTGAGAATGTGGACTATTGGGACGAGCTTTGCGAAATAATGGAGTGGAGCAAAGAAAACGTAACAAGTACATTCCATATATGCTGGGGCGCACAGGCAGGACTTTACTACCACTACGGGATACAAAAACATCCCCTTGAACAAAAGCTCAGCGGAGTGTATGCCCACACCAAAACATACAACCATGTTGACCTTTTGAGAGGTTTTGACGACATATTCTACGCTCCCCACTCAAGACATACGGAAGTCTCGCTTGCCGAGATCGAATCGGATCCGAGATTGGAAGTTTGGGCAAAATCCGAAAAAGCGGGTCTATATATAGCTGCCGCCAAAGAAGGCAGACAGATATTTGTGATGGGACATTCGGAGTATGACTCAAATACTTTGAAAAACGAATACGAAAGAGACCTTGCAAAGGGACTTAACCCCAACATACCCGAAAACTACTTTATGGACAATGACCCTTCCAAAGATCCTGTTTCCCTTTGGAAGGCACATTCAAGTCTTTTGTATTCAAAC
>CAMOYW010000296.1 GCA_946630405.1 uncultured Clostridia bacterium
AACAAGTGTCGGCATCTCTGCATTTTTCTTCTTGAAATATGCCTTGTATAAGTCCGTCAGAACCTTATCCACAAGTGTACGTTCCGCACCCGACAAGCCAATACCGCTTTCTTTTGTGACGATAACGTCTAAAAAACTGAACATAAATTCCGTTTTAAAAGACAGCGGATTGCTTGCCTTGCTTTCGTCATCGTCGCCGCCGGAGTAGTCGGTGCTTATATCAAGCGGATTGAAAAATGTATCGGTGTCGTTGGATATTTTTATTATCTCACCGCCGAAGTTCTCAAACAGGGTCAGATACTCGCTTTCCGGGTCGATTACCAATATCTCATCGTCCTCCGAGTTAAGCATTACATCAACCAAACATCTTTTAGTGGAGAAACTTTTGCCGGAACCGGGACTGCCCAATACATATCCCGCAGGGTTTTTCAAAGCCTTTCGGTCTAAAAATATCAAATTTCTTGATAAGGCATTCAACCCGTAGTACATACCGCCTGCATCGAATAACTCTTGTGTTGTAAAGGGAATAAATATCGCCTGTGCCGCTGTTGTCAGCGTTCGTCTTATCTGTATATCGTTTTTCGCAAACGGCAGCGTAGCATTCAAGCCCGCTTCCTGTTCGCAGGCGATAGGCGACAGTTCGCAGCCGTAGGCACGGGCTTTGCCCTTTAGCTTTTCTACATTTTCCTCCAATTCCTCATAAGTTTTGGCGGAAGTAAAGACAATAACAGAGCCCTGAAAAAGCCTTTGGTTTTTATTCTGCATATCGTCAATAAGCATATTTGCTTCCTGCAAATGCCTTTTTAAGTGCTGCGGTATCATCTCGGGGTCTGTACCCTGCTGTAACAGCTTTTGCTGTCTTGTTGCCTTGTCCTGTTCCATAAAGGCAAGTTTGGTCTTGACCATATCCGTGGCAGTCGCATTATCCATAGCGTTTGTATGGATATTTATGGTGCTGTTGCAAGAGATCTCCGCTAATGCTTTAAGCAACTTGTCACTTAAATCGGACGGCAGCTTCTTTATCATAAGCACCTGTCCGTAGTAGTCCCCGAATTCAAAGTAATTCTGTTTGCTGTTGGGCTTAAAATCAAAGTAGTATGGTGCGATAAAGTCCTTTGTGCATAAGCCCGTACCCACAAGGTCGCTGTAGCTGAATTTCAGCGGCTCATTGGGGTTGAGTATGGAGTTCATATATTCAAGTCTTTCCGCACCCGATATGCTCATCACATCACACCCAAGTCCTTTAAGCTGTCCCGTTACATCCGTTTCGATACGGAGCAGTGCAGGATAAGCCGCCGCATAATTATCGGCAGTTATTCCAAACGTGATATACTTTTCTCGGACTATGCTGTTTTGCCCTTGCAATGCCTTGTTTTCGAGCATTGCGTTATACTCGGCTCTTAAATCGTCACGCCCGTCGTCCCTCATCGGGAAAAGCATATTTTTCTTAAAATCGTCTATATCTATCCTGCGGTTATGTACGGTTATCTGTACATTTATTTCGGGCGAAAAATAATTCAGTATCTCACAGTAACGGCTGAATATATCTATCTGTTCATCCCTCTGCGCCACCTGATAGTTGATGTCACTGAATTTTATGGTCTTTGAAAAGAAATTTTCTCCCACCTGGCAGACACCGTTTTCAAACATATATTTATATTTCAGCGTGTCCTGGCAGCTTTTCGGTGCCGCTTCCGCACGGAGCTTCTTTTTCTTTCGCTTGTTTTTTCGCTCTGTTGACTCTCTCTTTATTTTTAATTGCCTTATACGCTGCTTTTCTTTTTCTCGCATCGCTTTGCGCTGTGATTTCAATAATCTCAGACTCTCTTGCTGTTTTTGCTGAAACTCGTTTCTTTTTGACAACTTTTATTTCCCCCTTATTTTTCTTAATATCCTCATCTTTTTGAGCCTCCGCCTCTTTTTGGAATATCTCTCTGTATTCCTCGACCTCTATGGGCGGCAAACTGCCCTTTGTTTCGTAGGTGCGTTTGTTCCTCCCAAACATCGCCCTAAACTTTATCTTGATATACTTCTCAAAGGTGTAGCCGTTTTTCTTGATGAAACCCACACAAAAGGCGGGTACGGTAACAGCCATCGTGCAATATGTCGCCACATCATTATTGATATTCCTCATCAATAAAAATGTCGGTATGCCACAGCCGAGGGCTATCGCCCCGCAAGCAAGCTGTCTTATGGACAAGCCCGCTACAATACTCTCTTTGTAATCTTTTATTTCCTCCGGTACTCTTACTTCTATACTCATTAAACCGCCCCCATAACTTGCTTAACTATCTTTCCCGAACTAAACACCGATACCGCAAGAACAGCCGTATATATGATGTTCTGTAACAAAAATGAGTTTATAAATTGACTTATTTCCATTGTGGTGGGATCGTAGGCTTGTACGAAGCTGCCCATTATCGCTTGATATATCAGAAAACAGGCAACTATTGCCGTTCCCTGCAAGCAAACGGCAGCAAAACTTTTAAGGAAGTTTATTGCCGTCTGTCGGAAGTCCTGGCTTGCAAGTGTAGCAAGCGGTATCGGCGACAATAGCAGCATAAGC
>CAMOYW010000297.1 GCA_946630405.1 uncultured Clostridia bacterium
TTATGATAAGGCTCTCCTGCGGATATTTTATGCGCTCTGTATATCTGTTCCAAAAGGATCACTCTCATAAGCATGTGCGGAAAAGTCATTTTAGAAAAGCTTAAAAGCATATCGGCTCTTTCAAGCACCTCTTTTGAAAGTCCCAAAGAGCCGCCTATTATAAATGTAATATGGCTGACTCCCCCGGTCTTCTTTTCTTCAATAAGCTTGGCAAGCTCCTCGCTTGCAAGCTGCTTACCTTCAATAGCAAGAGCAACGATAAAACCTTCCTTTATATTCTTTAGTATTCTTTCACCCTCTACAAGCTTTACCTTCTCTTCCTGTTTCTCACTCATGCTCTCGGGAGCTTTCTCGTCAGGCACCTCAACTATTTCAACGTTGCAGTATCGGCTTAATCTCTTCTTGTATTCATCGATTGCTTGAGCAAAAAACTTCTCTTTAATTTTGCCCACGGCAACTATTGTTATCTTCATTTACATTCACCCACTAAATCACTCGGTAATAGTTCATCAAGAGTATACTACATTACCTAAAAAAAATCAATAACTTATACGATAAAAACAATAATATTTGCATTTATTCAATAAATTGACACAATCAACATTTAAAATATCAAAAACAGATAAAAAATAAAATTTACTCTTGCAAAATCTTGCACAATGGTTTATAATCAAATAAAAGTAAGTAGGGGGAGGTATATTCTCTTACAATGTGGTTTTCCACAAATAAAAAGAAAGGAGATATTTAATGAAAATAAGAAGATTAATCGCCGCAGCCGTTGCATGCGCTACCGTTGCATCGGGCTCCGTGTTTACATACGCAGCCACACCCGAACTTAAAAACGACGCTCAGACGGTTACAAACACAGCGGCGGAATTTACCGTGCCTATCAAGATCAATCAAGCATCGAGCCTGAACGCGTTTGCACTCGGTGTTTCCTATGATCCCACCGTACTTGAGGTACAGGCAACAGGTGCTACGGATCCCACGGGTGACAAACTTTATGCAAGCCTTGGCAGTGACCTTAGCACAGCAGTCGGCACTCAAAGCAATGTACTTGTAGCAGACTATCAACAAGCATACTCCAAGGACACATCAAGAAGCGCTGTACTTGTAGGTTTCGCTACCACGAACCCCGTCAACGTTGCCGCAAACGCAGACATAGTCGACGTTAAGTTCAAGGTTAAGGATACTACCGCTAAGGAGACAACCATTAACTATGTACTTATCGAGTATGCAGAAAGCGCAACATCAACCAGCGCAGGCAGTACAGTGACCGGTGGTACTATTAAGCTTGGTGCATCGGGACTTAAGGGCGATGTTAATTTTGACGATGCTGTAGATATTCTTGATGCTAATATCGTTTACAATTATGTAATAGGCAAAGCAAGCCTTTCCGATCAAGCATTTGAACGTGCCGATGTAAATACAGATACTGCAGTTGATATTCTTGATGCAAACATTATTTACAATTTTATCATCGGAAATGCAACTATAGGATAAAATAAGGTGAGTATTATGTTAAAAAAGATTTTTGGATTAGGTGTTGCGTTAGTATCATCACTTGTTATATGTAGTGCTACGTATGCAGCAACACAAGTTACTCTTGGTGAAGCAGTAGATGTCGAAGAATATAAAATGCTTCCCTTGACCATTGAGTCTACTGATATTTCTGCAATAGGTGCTTTTGATATAACATTTAATCACGATACATCAAAAGCTACTTTAGTTGCAACAGAAAACATTCCCCAGGTTAAAAAGGGAATAAAAATGGTAGATGCCGGACAGACAGATGTTAAAGCTGATAATGTGTCTGCTGTATGGACTTCAACAACAGGAGATATTGATTTAGTTGATAATAAGTTAGATGTTATCAATGTTTATTTTCAGCTTATAGATCCAAGCTACGATTTAAGCAAAGTAACTTATAAGATCAATCAGATCGCAGCTAATAATGAAAGTTTGTTAGTTAACGGTGTTACCACGGTCGGTTCTTATGTAAAGTTCACCGTTCCCAAGACACAAACAAGTTCGATCGCTGCAAAGCCTTGGATCACAGGTATGACCGTTAGCCTTGACGGCGGAAAAACGACCGCCCCTATCGTTAACTATACCGAAGATGGTGACAACTATGTATTCTATGTTGTCCTTCAAACAAGCACAGCGCAAGTACTTAGCGATGTAACGCTCTTAGCCGATTGTGCCGCAACAGAGACCGGAACAGCCGACGCTCAGTTTGAACTTGCTTCCAAATCAAACGTTAATGTATTGGCTACTGCTGCTAAATGAGAGGTGATAATATGAAGAAGATATACGAAAGACCGCAGGTTGTTGTAGAAACCTTCTCAAATGAAGACATTATCACAGTAAGCGGTGGAATTGTAATCGGAAACTTTAAAAACGAAAACAAAGGCGAAAACCTTGTTTCATTCTGATTTATAACATTATTTAAGGCAAATGTCGAAAGGCATTTGCCTTTTTTTATTTCGTAACATCCCTATCCTATCAGTTCATCGTTCTCTTTTGCTCATCACGGGACGACACAGGGTCGTCCCCTACAATAT
>CAMOYW010000298.1 GCA_946630405.1 uncultured Clostridia bacterium
GGGACGACCCTGTGTCGTCCCGTTGATGAACATTATAAAGCATTAAAAAACGGATGTGAGAAAAATCACATCCGTTAAATCGATATAAATATTATAGGAACACAAAATTCAAGGTGTGTGAAACTTTTTTCGCGCCCTTATTCGTCCCAGTTGTGGTATACGTTCTTTACATCGTCGCTTTCGTCGAGCAGGTCGAGAAGGCGGTTCATCTTTTTGATATCGTCCTCATCGGTGAGGGTGGTATATGTCTGGGGAAGCATGGTAACTTCAGCCTGAGCAAACTCAAAGCCTGCCGCTTCAAGCGCCTCTCTTACGGCAGAAAAATCGTCGGGAGCGGTGATGACCTCAAAACTGTCCTCTTCCTCGTTTATATCCTCGGCACCTGCCTCAATGGCAGCCATTTCAAGTTCATCGGCATCTATTTCGTCCGTCTTTTCGATTATGATCTGACCCTTTTCGTCAAACATAAAGCTTACACAGCCCGTCGTGCCCATATTTCCGCCGCCCTTTGTGAATGCACTTCTTACATCCGCAGCAGAACGGTTCTTGTTGTCGGTCAAGGTCTCAACGATGATGGCTATACCCTTGGGGCCGTAGCCCTCGTATGTGATGGATTCGTAGTTCACGCCTTCAAGGTTGCCTGCGGCACGCTTGATAGCCTTATCTATGGTGTCGTTGGGCATATTGTTGCTCTTTGCCTTGGCAATGGCATCACGAAGCCTTGAATTGCTGTTGGGGTCGGGTCCTCCCGCCTTTACCGCAACAGCAAGCTCTCTGCCTATAACGGTAAATATCTTGCCTCTTGCGGCATCGTTCTTTTCCTTCTTGTGCTTGATATTGGCAAATTTTGAATGTCCGCTCATGTTTCCTCCTGTTATTCCTTATCGAGCAATTCGCTGTAGAAGCGAGTGTAATCCGATCTCTTGTTTTTGGTAAATTCAATTGCGCTTGACGGGTGCTGGTTGAAACGACCCGTAAGCAGGTACTGTATGTCGTAGCCCCATACAAGCCCATCCGCTTTAAGTTTGGGTATGTGCTTTTCAATGAAGCGAAGTATGCTCACCACATTGTACTTGGGATTTTGCAAAAAGGCAAGCAAAAGCTCTATGGGGCAGTTGCCCGCACCTCTTCCGAGGCTTGATACCGTCGCATCAAGGTAGCTGGCACCTCTTGAAAGCGCCTCTATGGTGTTTGCAAAGGCAAGCTGCTGATTGTTGTGTGCATGTATGCCCGTAAGCTTGCCTGCCGCCTCGGTGTGCTCCACATAAAGGTCGGCAATTTCTCTCATCCTCTCGGGATATACCGCACCGTAGCTGTCCACAATGTAGACTGCCTGCACGTTGCTTTCAGATATAAGCTCCAAAGCCTGCCTGAGATCTCCCTCGGAAGCGTTGGATATTGCCATAATGTTTATGGTGGTCTCGTAGCCGAGTTCGTGGCAGTACTCCGCCATATTTATTGCGGCGGGGATCGTGTTTATATAGGTCGCCACACGCACCATATCTATCACGCTCTCGCTTTTGGGCAGTATGTCACGCTTTAAATTGGTACGTCCCACATCTGCCATTACCGATATTTTAAGGTCGGTATCGTTGTTGCCCACTATGGCACGAAGATCTTCCTCGTCGGTAAATTTCCACTTGCCGAAGTCGGATTTTGCGAACATATCGCAGTCAGCCTTGTAGCCAAACTCCATATAGTCAACGCCTGCGTTCACATTCGCCTCGTACAGATCTTTTACAAATTCGTCCGAAAAGCCGAAGTTATTTACAAGTCCGCCGTCACGCAGTGTTGCATCAAACACTTTAATGTCGTGTCTGACGGACATCAAGGAACCTTTTTTACCCATTTTTTTCCTCCATAATTAAAACCCTTTAAAAAGCTGTAGCAAACAGCTACAGCATCATTCGTCGCCCGATAGGAAATTTTCCTTTATTTTTTGAAATGTGATAGGGCTTATCACATGCTCTATCCTGCATGCGTCGTTAAGTGCAGTTTCTTTGTCCACACCGAGCTTTTCAAAAAAGCGTGCAAGCAGATTGTGTCTTTCATATATTTTATCTGCTATCGCCATACCGCTTTGGGTAAGCGTTATATGATTGGACTCGTCTATTTCGATATGCCCCTCACGCTTCAATATGCTCATGGCACGGCTCACGCTGGGCTTTGAATACCCGAGTTCGTTCGCTATGTCAATAGACCGTACCACGCCGTTTCGTTCACGAAGTATCAATATCGTTTCGAGATAATCTTCGCCGGATTCTTGTATTGCCATTTAATACCTCTTGTTAACCGATTTATATTACCATATATCCCCTTAAATATCAACCCTTGTATTTCGGGGGCTCGCTTTCGTAGAGATTGTTGCCTTCACTGTCTATAATGACTATGCCGGGAAAGTTCTCCACCTCCAAGCGGTGTATCGCCTCCGATCCGAGGTCGGGGTAGGCTACCACATCGCATTTTTTAACGCAGGCGCTTATTAAAGCACCCGCACCGCCTACCGCACCTATATACACGGCACCGTACTTCTTCATGGCATCCACCACAGCCGCATTTCTT
>CAMOYW010000299.1 GCA_946630405.1 uncultured Clostridia bacterium
AATTGGGGAGGGATATGTATGACATACTATGAAAAAATGGCGCAAAGACGCAAAGAAATGAAATTTACACAAAAGGACATGGCTGTATATTTGGGCATATCTCAGCAGGGATATGCTCTGTACGAAAAAGGCAAAAGAAAATTCGACTTTGAAACGGCTTTGAAAATCGGTGAAAAGCTTGAAATTTCCCTTGACGATTTAGGCCTTGATTATGTTTCAGACACCGATGTGCCCGGCATTATCGACATATCGGCTCACAAACACCGCAAATACAATATAGTCGGCGCCGTCGCCTGCGGTGACGCTATCGTTGCGGATGATCATGAGACATTCGAGTTTGACGATATCGGCGCGGATTTTGCCCTCCGATGCAAGGGTGACAGTATGATAAATGCAAGGATATACGACGGCGACCTTGTATTTATACGGGAGTGTGAGCTTGAGGATATCAGAAACGGGGAGATAGCAGCCGTCCGTATCGACCATTACGGCGACTGCACGCTCAAAAAAGTCTTTTACGACAATGCCCGCCACCGTGTGACGCTGATGCCCTGTAATCCCGATTATGAGCCGATCATACTCGAAGGCAAAGACCTCGACAAAGAGGAATTTAAGGTGCTTGGAAAAGCCGTCGCCTTCGTCGCCAATCTTTAAGGGGATGATAATATGCGCCTGCCCAATGGCTACGGGAGCATAAAGAAGCTGCAAGGAAAACGCCGCCGCCCGTATCAAGCCCGCCTCGGGAGTGAATACAAGATGATAGACGGCAAATTCAAGGAAATACGGCCGACCCTCGGATACTATCGCACAAAAAAAGAGGCACTGGAAGCTCTGGCCGCATACCATAAGGACCCGTACGATATATCCGACCGTTCGACCTTTGCCGACCTCTTTGAGAAATTCATGGCCGAAAAAAAGCGTTCCTCCGCCTGCATAGCCTCATATAACGCCGCTTTCAAAAAGTGCGCCGCCGTCCATGATAAGCCCGTCCGGGATATCCGCTCATCCGACCTGCAGCGCATACTCGATGAAAACGCCGATGCAAGCGCGTCAACGCTCTCGAATATCAAGTACGTTATCACGGGCATATACTCATACTGTATGCGTATGGGTCTGATCCAGAAGGATATGTCCGCATACATCAAGGTCAACGACCACGCCGCACAGAAGATAGAGCGCAAAGTGTTCACGCCGTCCGAGATATCCGCCCTGTGGGATATGCCGCAGTCTCCGGAACGTGACTGTACCCTCATCCTCTTGTATACCGGTTGGCGCGTCTCAGAGCTGCTGACCATGTCGGCGGATAATATCGACCTAAACCGCCGCATACTCAAAGGCGGTATGAAAACCAAAGCGGGCAAAGACAGAGTTGTACCCATACACCCCCGCATATACGACCTTGTTGCCACCTCGATGCCGTTCGGGATATCTTACCGTATTATCCGCGACTGGATGTTCAAACACACAGGGCATACATGCCATGATACCCGCCACACGTTTATATCTGAGTTGCAGTCAAGGGGAGCGGATGAGATATGCATAGAGCGATTGGTCGGCCACGCCTCAAAGTCCATCACCGACAAAGTCTACACCCATAAGGACATAGCAGAGCTGAGAGCCGCCGTCGAGCTGATAGCATACAAGGATATCACCCTCTCGGAAATGGCATAGCCCATACATGCCACTACAAGCCCCGCACAGCGATTTAATTCAAGGATAGTAACTTATACTACCCCACCCCGTAAAATGCAAATTTGACCCCATAGCGTTTGAGTTTTGGGCATAATATAAAAGCCGTGAGGATTTGTCACGGCTTTTTGCTTTCCCAAATGTCATTTTAAAAACCACTTAATTGACATTTTTGTACATTTTGACGGCATTATCCGTAAAATATACCAATTGTATAATTTTATATACAGCAAAACGTGCGAAAACGGGTGCTTTTTATCCTGATTTTGTACCCGCTTTGTACCCAATAAAACAGGATAGTATAAGATAAAACAAGATAAAACAAGTGCCTAAACCGCATCACTACGTCACGATGCACAAAAAAATTTGCCATGTTTTATGAAAATTTTAATTGCATTTCGCATCACACAGCCGTTTGTGGTCTGTTTTGTGCCCAACGTGTGCCCAACAAATCAGCCTTTGATTTTATTGTGCGAATTTAATATGATTTTAAATGCAGGAAGCCGCCCCCTGAGGGACGGCTCTGTTTGTCAATAGTTTTCAAGCGTCGGTATGCATCTGTAGCCCGTCTCATCACGGCACTCTATCACCTCGGACACCCGGGCACGGCCTTTTATGCCGTATTCGTTCTCGTACTGGACGATATCACCGAGCCCATAGTCAACGCCGTATATGTAAGTAGGTATTACCTCACACTCGAAGCTTTCCGACACCTGAGACTGTGCAAGGATCGTCTCGGCCTGTTCTTGCAGCACCGCATCCGCCGTGTTTGACTGCCCTTTGTAGTATATCTCACGCCGTGCAAGCCCTGTGCCCGTTCCTACGATAAGCTTGACAAAGCCGTACGGCGTGTCGGACGCTTCACTGTATA
>CAMOYW010000300.1 GCA_946630405.1 uncultured Clostridia bacterium
TATACTACCACCTTATCACGAAATTGTCAACACTTTTTATTTACCAATTTGACACGATGTTTTATGCGTTCTTTTGTGTACTTTGACCATAAGAAAAGGGACGCAACAAAGCATCCCTTTTTCTGTAAATATAATGTATTATGTATTACTGCTGAATATCCTTTATAGCTTCTTCATAAGCTCTTACATCGGAAAGAACACCCGTTACCAATGACTGATACTTGTTCATATACTCATCGGGAGTAACGCTTCCGTCGGAAAGACCTACAACAAGGTCTGACATCTCGATAAGATCGTCTGCAAGCTTCATTGTGGTGTTATGAACATTTGAAAATCTGCTTGGTACATTTATACCCGTAAGCATATTCTTCATCTGCTTTGTCTTTGTGTTGATATCAGCCATTATCTGAACGCATCTTTCAAACAGCTCGGGAGTAACCTCACTGCCGTTTGCCATCTGCATAACTTCCTGATACTGTGCCTCGATACCTTCAAATACCTTTACTGCATCGTTAAACTTGTTAAGATAATCCTGCTCTTCCTGGGTATAGAGAAGAACCTGCTTAGTATCGTCTATCGTGGTAGCTATATCTTTAACGCTAACGATAGTAGCTATCTTGCTTTCTGCATCCCAAAGCACTTCGAGACCCGTTGCCTCTCCGATAGCTCTGAAAGGAAGCATTGTAGAGCCGTTTATTATCTGTGCAGGAACATCAAGTGTTCTCTCTTCGCCGCCAACGGTGTAAGTAGCCTCACCGATCTTAACAACGATATCTTTACCATCCTTGGAAAGAGTAACTACCTTGTTTTCTCCGTCCCAATCTATACTGTAGCCGAGATTATCGAATACACCTCTTAAAGGAATAAGAGTTCTGCCTTCTTGAATAACGGGATCCTGATTAGGGAAATCCACAATATTCTGATTGATAGCAACTCTGACATCCTGTGCAAATGCGGGAACCGCTGTCATAAGTGTAGCCATAAATACAGCTGCCATTCTTTTTAACTTCATGTTTTTTCTCCTTTAACCTTTTAGGATAGTTTTTAACTATCCTTAATATAAAACCCTCATCGGTATTTTATAACTTATTTACTTAAATGTCAACACTTATCTTGCCTGTCTGTGCTGAGAAACGGCGGCACCCGATACGGTATGGTCCGCTCTTTCAACTATAACGCTTGGTACGCTTGTAAGCGGCTTTATACCCGCATTGTATCTTGTGGTATTTTCCACTCTTTTTTCGGTTACGACCGTTGTCGGAACTGCCGATACGGTAGTACTTTCAAATTCGGTACTCGCCTCCGTTACATACCTGTACGTAGTTTCTTCTTTATGCACATCTTCAAGAGTTATCCTCTCGGATACTTCCGTAGTGGCAAATTCTATAATACCTCTTTGTGTAGTCCTTCCGATATTTCCTATCTGTATACAAACTATACCTATTGCGATAGCGATTATCGCAAATGCCATTATAGCTATAAGCTTGGATGCTCCGCCTTTCTTCTCCTCTTCTTCCTTAACGGCACTAACTACATTTTCTTCCTTTTTGGTTCTTTCCCAATTTCTCTTGGTATCCTTAGCCTTTAGTTCGGAATAAAATTCGTTAACGGTTTGAGTTCTGTTTTCGGGTCGTACATTAAGAGCATTTAAAAGAGCAAATTCCATGGAGCGTCTCATTTTATGTCCTTTAACGGAAGGCGCTATAAGAATATCGAGGTTTACTCTTTGAGTCGCCTGCGGTATTTCGGTGCCCGTTAACAGAGTATAAAACACCGCTGCCGCAGAATAGACATCCACCGCCGTGGTAAGCTTTGCACCTTTTTCGTACATTTCAAGCGGTGTATACGGTGCATTTGTATCTATCTTCACGACCCTTGACATATAACCGCAGAAGGAAAAATCGGTGATAGTTACCGAAGTATCTTCATTAAAATATATGGTCTCGGGGCAAATATTTCCGTGTATGATACCAAGCTTATTTACCTTATGGAGCGTGCGAAGTAAAAGTATAAGTATGCGCCTTGCGTAATCGTCGGTAAGCTCAAAATCATCATTAGCAAGCAAGCTTGCGACACTGAGCCCCGTCATTATTTTACGCACGCAGTAATAAGTACGGTTTGCCTCAAAGCTTGCGATCACATCGGTGTTTTCGGTAACAGCAAGGTCAAGACATTCATCCTTAAAAGCCTTCATACCGCTTTTGAAAGCGTTTTCTTTTGCTTTGTCAAGCTGAGGTTCTACATTTGATTCTCCACCTACCCTGCAAGCAAGTTCGGACGGATAATATTCATTTATAAGTACCGCTTTATTTTCCTGCTTATCCCACGCTATATAGCATATATACACCGCAGTTTGCTTTTTGGCATAGCCCAGCACATATCTGCCGTCAAGTTCCGTACCCGGAGCAAGCTGATATTCTTTTTTAGGCTCGGCACTTTGTTCACTTCCGCATTTCGGGCATTTCCCTTCGGAATACTCCTCCATACAGCTATAACATCTCATTATAATTCTCCTAAACTGTGTTGAAAAAAATAAACCATTTCCTATTATATA
>CAMOYW010000301.1 GCA_946630405.1 uncultured Clostridia bacterium
ATTTATTGGCAATAAAAGTTAATAATAATTCTTTCATGAAAGTTTAAGAAATTTTAATGTTTTTTAATAACAAAATTCATACAGGTTGTGTAAAAAGTCCGTTGACAATAAATAATAAATTTAATTTTACTTTTATCGGATAACTTTGTGGAGATTCACAATTAATTTATTCAGGTAGTCCAATTGAATTTAATTTTTCTCTTATAATCCATATAAAACCGCCTTTTAATTATTTTTCTCATTTTTAATTTTATTAAAAAAATGGAATCAAATGAAATTTCTTCAGGAGAAGAACCTAATGATATGCATGAAGAAGAAGTAATTTCTTTAGATGAAAATCAAAACAATAATAAAAAGGAAAAGAATATGACTAGAATAGGAAATAAATTTTATGATGAAGACACTATGAATAGAATTACTATCGTGAGATTAACTCAAGTTGGAATTGAACCTTCTAAAATAAGGAAAATGTTGAAAATTTCGAGATCTCTTCTTTCTAAGTGGGTAAATTATGCCAAAAGACCAATGAAAAAAATGGGAAGACCTCCAAAATTTAATACAGAACATAAAAACTTTTTATATGAATCTGCAGAAGGAAAATTGACAATAATAAATAAAGTGTCGTCAAGAAATTTAGCGGTAAAATTTGAAGAGGAATTTGGAAAAAAAATAAGCTATAGTTATGTTAATAAATTATTATTTAATAAATTTGGAAGACCTTACCGAGGAATTAATACTGTTCTTTTAAAAGAAGATCATATTAAACAGAGATTAGATTTTTCGGAATTCATAATAGAAAAAGGAATTAAAGCAAAGGACATAATATTCACTGATGAATGCCGAGTAATTTTGTTTCCTAAAATAAATCCTAAAATTAACATAATAAGATTCAATGAAAATGACAAAAAAAATATTCACAGTTATGAAGTGAATAAAAAGCTAGCAAGGGGTTTAATAATAAGGAACCAGGGGTAGCCGATAATAAAAAAGCACACGAGGAGAAAAAAAAATGGCATATATTCCGAAACCGGAATTCGGATAACCAATTCATTTCCGTTTCGGAATCTTCGGAACCGTAGTCGATAACATCAGGCTCGGCAACAGTCTCAATAGCGGCACCGCTCTCTACACTGTCCGCATCCGAAGAAAGCCCACTGTTCGGGTCCGAATAGACGGGAATGATTATAGACAAAGCTGTGGCTGCAGCAAGAAGCAACGCCACGGGCTTTTTTATTCTGTTTTGAGATATTTTGCGTACTATAACTTCATAAATATATTTAAACACGATTATCCCCCCCATTCGGAAAATTTCCGAATTTGTGAAATCTCGTTCTACTCCTCACAATGCACACCGCTGACGGCTATTCTTTTGGAATCGTCTTTTACATCACAAGTAATCAAGGTAACTATTTGATCTTGCTCTGTAGGAGTTATATCAAAGCCAAACAGGCTCTTTTCCGTCAATTCTTTAATAAACGCTCTTCTTCTGCCCGCATCGGGATCTCCCGTTGCCGTTATAAGCTCAGTATCGGCAAGGGAACACACCGAAAATACGTTATATTTTCTGCGTCCCTCATCGGTATAAAGGTAGAAGTAAGCGTTCTGCCTTGCAAAGGCTTCGTTTGTATAGTCGGCTATAAGCCTAAACATAGTTTTGTCTTTCATGCTGTGTCCGTAAACAAGCACATGAAAATCCTCTAAAGTGCATCTGTAATCGAGAAATATGCTTCCCACAAAACTTTTATCCCCAAAAAAAGTCTTATGCAGGTATTCATCGTTATTTCTGCTTTGCACTACGGGATAGCTTACCTTGTCGCCACAGGCGGAAAGCCAACATACATAGTCGTGATTTTCATCACGCAATTTTTCATGATCGATATTTAAATAATCAGACGGTTTGTCGATATCCGCCGTATTTTGAATTTCCTGCACATCCTCGGTGAGTATTACCTTTTTTTTCAAATATTCGTAGGTAACATCGGCATCAAGGTAGAGAAGCTCGGTATATCCCCATATCACAAAGGACATAAGGAATACGGCTATTGCAACAAATCTTACGATCTTAATTTTTTTCATTTTTACTGCGCTTTTCGGCAACAAACGTACCCACTACGACCAAAAGGGATATACCCATAAGGCATAGCCAAAGAGTTTGCCTGTTGCTGTCGCCCGTTTTAACGGCAGTTTCTGCCACTATCTGTGTATCGGTTATTTCCTCATCGGTTATTTCTTCGTTGTGAGGTATAATGTCCGAACCTTCCACATCCTTATTTCCGTCATCCCCGTCGATCTGACCCGAAGTATCTTCCGAAGGATGCTCTGTATCGGGGTCATACGGGTCGGAAACGTTTCCGTCGTTCGGGTTTTCGTTACCGTCGGGATTCTCGGTATCGGTGCCGCTATTAACGTCCGTGCCGTTGGGATCCGTACCATCGGAAGGTATAACAACGGTGTCGGTCGTTTTATCGGTTATCCTTCCTTTAACGCCCGAAGTTCCGCCCCCGCCTTTGATTTCGGAATAATAAACACGGTTTTTAAAGGCAATGCTTTCGGG
>CAMOYW010000302.1 GCA_946630405.1 uncultured Clostridia bacterium
TGCAGTTGTAAAACGCCCCTTTTCCAAGATCGGTCGTTCCTGCGGGTATATCATAACTTTTACCGTGCGCCGAAGGATAAAACACAAGTATTTTACCGTTTTTACTGTACAAAACACCGTCTATATCGCAAAACTTCTCATTTTCGCCTGCTACATATATATTTTTAAGACTGTTTCTTCCCCAAAAGGACCAGCTTCCCATATCGGTGACGGAACTCGGTATAGTCACCTTCACAAGCTCGTCACAATAATTAAATGCGTAGCCCTTTATGCCCTTTACTCTAACACCGTCTATTTCGTCGGGCACCCTCGCTTCGGTGACCGTTTTATCACAGCCTATCACCATACCGGTATTGATATCAAAGAAAATGTTTCCTCCCGTAACGGGGTAAGCTCTGCCGATGCGCTGTTGAGCTGTTTCCATGTAATATCACACTCCTTTATGTTTTATTAATATTGATCTATTTAGAGGCAATAAGCCCTTCTGCTATAAGCATATCTTCCGGAGTCGTTATTTTAATGTTTTCGTATTCTCCCTCCACAAGCTTGACCTTAACACCGCAGGCTTCGGCAAGCATGGAATCATCCGTAGCTTTTAAATCGGGGCACTCATAGGCTTTTTTTATTATTTCGTATTTAAAAGCCTGAGGTGTCTGTGCCGCCCACAGACTGCTCCTGTCGGGCGTTTGAGCCACAAAGCCGTCTTTATCGGATATCTTTATCGTATCTTTAACGGGAACTGCGGCTATACACGCCCCGTATTCATTTGCCGCCGATATGCACCTGTCAATAAGTGCTTCACTTAAAAAAGGTCTTACACCGTCATGGACAAGCACCACATCACAACTTTCATCAATTAACGAAAGTCCGTTTTTTACAGATTCGGCTCTTTCTTTTCCGCCTGCAACCACCGCTTTAACTTTGGAAAAAGAATATTTATCCACTATTTCATCTTGTACGAACCCGGTCTCTTCCTTACCGACAACAAGCACAATATCATCCACAGACTCGGACAATTGAAACTTTTCAAGAGTATAACTCAGTACACTTCTGCCTCTTAGTTCAAGATATTGCTTTTTAACGGCAGAAAGCATCCTTTTACCGCTTCCTGCCGCAACTATAATTGCCGCAACCTTCATATCAAACCTCACAGCAAACATCCGTCAATTAATAAGAATGTTCTGTTTTTTATTTATTATAGCATAGTTTTATAAAATTGTCCACAGAATTTTATGCAAAATGTACAAAAGCACCCTTATAGGATATTTCCTTATTCTCTCACTAAATAACCATACCAAAATTATTTTAATGTTTGATTGATTATTTTCGGATTTTTTGTTATAATAAATAAAATTATTTCAGGAGGATGTAATTATGCCTAAAAGAACCGATATAAAAAAGGTATTGATCATAGGCTCCGGCCCCATCGTCATAGGGCAGGCATGCGAATTTGATTACTCGGGCACACAGGCTTGCAAGGCTTTAAGAAGCCTCGGCTACGAGATAGTGCTTGTAAATTCAAATCCCGCAACTATCATGACCGACCCCGAAATGGCTGATGTGACCTATATAGAACCCTTAAACGCTCAAAGATTGGAGCAGATTATAGCAAAAGAACGTCCCGATGCTCTTCTGCCAAACCTCGGAGGACAGTCGGGTCTTAACCTGTGCTCGGAACTCAATAAGCTCGGTATACTTGACAAATACAATGTACAGGTCATAGGTGTACAGGTCGACGCTATCGAAAGAGGCGAGGACCGTATAGAATTCAAAAACACCATGAACAAACTCGGCATTGAAATGGCAAGAAGCGATGTCGCTTACAGCGTGGAGCACGCACTTGAGATTGCCGATGAACTCGGCTATCCCGTAGTACTTCGCCCCGCATACACCATGGGCGGTGCAGGCGGTGGACTTGTATACAATAAAGATGAGCTTAAGACCGTATGTGCAAGAGGTTTACAGGCAAGTCTTGTAGGTCAGGTCCTCGTTGAGGAATCCATACTCGGCTGGGAAGAGCTTGAACTTGAAGTTGTCAGAGATAAAGACGGCAACATGATAACCGTCTGCTTCATCGAAAACGTAGACCCCATGGGAGTACACACGGGAGACTCATTCTGTACAGCACCCATGCTCACAATATCGAAAGATGTTCAAAAAAGACTCCAGGAGCAGGCATATAAAATAGTAGATTCGATACAGGTCATCGGCGGCACAAACGTTCAGTTTGCCCACGACCCCAAATCGGACAGAATAATCGTTATAGAGATAAATCCCCGTACCTCCCGTTCATCGGCACTTGCATCAAAAGCTACGGGCTTCCCCATTGCCCTTGTGTCCGCAAAACTTGCAACGGGACTTACCTTAAAGGATCTTCCCTGCGGTAAGTACGGTACACTTGATAAATACGTACCCGACGGTGATTACGTGGTAGTTAAATTTGCACGCTGGGCATTTGAAAAATTCAAAGGTGTAGATGATAAGCTCGGTACACAGATGCGTGCCGTGGGCGAAGTCATGTCCATCGGTAAGAATTATAAGGAAGCCT
>CAMOYW010000303.1 GCA_946630405.1 uncultured Clostridia bacterium
CCGCCTATCGTTGATGCACAAAAACTGCATCCCATACGGCAACCCGCCTGAGTGGATATACATATCGCATTTCCGTAGCTGTATTTCATCAGTACCGATTCAACAAATATATCCTCGCCCATATCAAACAGATACTTGCGTGTGCCGTCCTTACTGACAAGTTCCTCCTCGATACGAGGAAGACTTATATAAAAATCGCTTTCAAGTCTTTCTCTTTGTGAAACAGAAAGATTTGTCATCTCGGCTATGTTTTTTACACGGCGCTTGTGGACCCACTCAAATATCTGCGTACCTCTGAAAGGCTTTTCTCCAAGCTCTTTAAGCCTGTCTTTCAGTTCGTCTTGAGTGAACGATCTGAGATCCTCACCTTTCATAATATCACATTCTCCTGAATTTGGCAACAAAAAAGCCATCTGCATTGTATTTTGAAGGTAAGATCGTAAATCTTCCCTTCCTGCGGCTGTCTTTTTCCACATCGACGGGCAGCTCTATGGGTACGGGTTCAAGTCCGAGTTCGTTTTCTATAAAGAGCGCATTGTCTTCATTTTCGGCTCGTGTGAGAGTGCATGTGGAGTAAACGAGTATTCCTCCCGGAGACAGCATTTCAACCGCATTTTTTAATATTTTCCTTTGAAGAGCCGCAAGCTCTTTTATATCTTCCTCTGCCCTGTTGTATTTTATATCGGGCTTCCTTCTCAAAAGCCCAAGACCCGAACAGGGAGCATCCACAAGCACGAAGTCCGCCTTGTCGCAGAGTTTTTCACCCGAAGCATCGCAAAGCCTTTCGGTAAGCTTTATACCGAGCCTGTCCGCTCCCTCCCGAATGAGATTAAGCTTGTGCTCATATATATCTCCGCAAAACAATCTTGCTTTATTGCCCGTAAGCTCTCCCACAAGGAAACTTTTGCCTCCGGGAGCGGCACATACATCGGCAACGGAAGAACCTTCCTTTGCCCCGAGAGCATAAACTGCAAGCATTGCGCCTTCATCCATTATATGAAACAGCCCTTTTTTAAAACATTCGGAACGCACCATATCACCCGTAGATGATATATGAAGGCTTTGAGGAAGGATAGTCTCATCGGATGTTTTGAAACCCTCTTCTTCCAAAAGAAGTGCAAGCTCCTCCCGACTCGTTTTAAGAATGTTGACACATGCATTAAGAGGCGAGGGGCTTGTAAACGCCTTAGATAACGCCACAGCTTCATCTTCTCCATACTCTTTTGCCCAAAGCTCGAGCATCCACAAAGGGCAGGAATACTCTATGCTCGCTCTTTCAAGCCTGTTTTCGGGATATTTTATATCATCAAGTCCTCTTGCTATACTCCTTAACACGCCGTTTACAAAGCCCGACAAAGGTGCGAACCCGTGAGCTTTTGCAAGTCGCACAGCCTCGTTACACACGGCAGACTGAGGCACCCGCTTGCAATAAACAAGCTGATAGATACCCGTTCTTATGATATTCAAGATCAACGGCTTCATCTTTGCCACGGGCGTTTTGGAAAAACTGTCCGCAATATAGTCTATATTAATTTTATTTCGGAGCGTACCGTTTACAAGCTCGGTCGCAAAAGCTTTTTGCTTTGTATCAAGCCTGCTTTCATTCAGCGCTTTTCTTAAAATAAGATTGTTATAAGCACCTTCCGAAAAAATGTCGCAAAGTACATATACGGCAAGTTCTCTCTCGTTTGAATATTTCATAAATATCTGCCCTCGGGTCGGTTTCCTCTTGAAATATTGACCGTTTCCTTATATAATACAATTATACAGTCTACATTATAGCACAAAACAGGAATATATAAAAGACTTTTTTTATTAGAGGAGAATATTATGTTAAAAACAGGTATATGGTGGCTCAACGCCTCGCTTTCTTTGGTATGGAATTTGAGAAAAGGCACGGTAAGCAAACTTCGTGCGCAAAGCGAGGAACTCGGAGATGCGTATGTGTATAAGCGTGTACACCAATGGGCAAAAAACAGACTTTTATTTGCGGGTGTAAAGGTGGAGGTCAAGGGAATCGAAAACATTCCTCCCCAATATCTTGCAAGAGAAATGAACGACCTGCCTCAGCCAAAGCCCAACGCACTTTTTGTAAGCAACCACCAAAGCAATTTCGATATACTTACGATACTCGGCTATCTTCCCTGTGACGTTGGCTTTATCGCAAAAACGGAGCTTGCACAGTTTAAAACATTTGCCTACTGGATGAGAGAAATACACTGCCTTTTTCTTGACCGCAACGACATGAAGCAGTCCATGCAGACCATAGTGGACGGAGTTAAAGCCATCAAAAACGGGCAGGCAATGGTCGTCTTCCCCGAAGGCACGAGAAGCAAGGGAAAAGCGCACCACGAGTTTAAAGCAGGCTCTTTAAAGCTTGCCACCAAAGCAAATGCCCCCATAATCCCTCTTACGGTAGACGGTGCATATAAAGCCATGGAAGGAAATCCCCACGGCTTCATCCGAAAAGCAAATGTCACCCTCACCATACACGAGCCGATTTACACCGAAGGAATGAGTAAAGAAGAGCAAATAGCACTTCCCGCA
>CAMOYW010000304.1 GCA_946630405.1 uncultured Clostridia bacterium
TTTTTGCCATAAAAAAAGGTATCTACAAAAAGTGAGATACCTTTTTTTGTTATTATAAAGTTTTTGTTTACTCCATATTTTCGGTATAGTCGTCGTATGTGATCATACCTTCTACACCTACTCCTGCAGGTATCATGGGGAATACCTTTTCGTCTTTGTTTATGTCGCATACAATGAGGCTGGGTTTATTGCTTGCAATGGCAGCCTTTATTGCATCGTCGACTTCTTCGGGTTTGGTTACGTTGAAGGTGTTTGCCTTATATGCCTTTCCGAGTGCAACGAAGTCGGTTGCCTTGTCAAGGTTTGTCTGTGAATAGCGACCGTCATAGAAAAGATCCTGCCATTGTCTTACCATACCGAGAACGTGATTGTTTATAACTATTTCGATAATGGGAATATCGTTGGCAACGGCGGTAGCCATTTCTATATGGTTCATGTAGAAACAACCGTCGCCTGCAATGTTGAATACGACCTTATCGGGGTTGGCAACCTTAGCGCCTATTGAAGCGCCGAGACCGTAGCCCATAGTACCGAGACCGCCCGATGTTAAGAAATGGCGAGGGTATTTACATTCTATGAACTGGCAAGCCCACATCTGATGCTGACCGACTTCCGTAACGATTATTTCTTCGCCCTTACATATTTCATTGATCCTCTGCATTATGTACTGGGGTTTAAGTCCGTGTTCGGTATCGTAGCGAAGAGGGTTCTCCTCTTTGCTTTTTTGAGCATATTCCATCCACGTTGTGTGCTTCTGTTCGGGAAGCTTTTCAAGAAGTATTTTAACGACTTCTTTAACATCTCCTATTACGGAGCTTGTTGTAATAATATTTTTGTCAATTTCGGCAGGGTCTACGTCAATGTGAAGTACCTTTGCTTCGGGGGCAAATTTTGCAAAGTTGGTCGCAACTCTGTCGCTGAATCTTGCGCCGAGGGCTATAAAAAGATCGCATTCATTTGCAAGTTTGTTTGATGTGACCGTACCGTGCATACCTATCATACCCGTGTAATGGGGCAGATCTGCAGGCACAACACCGAGAGCCATTGCTGTACAGGTGACGGGGAGATCGCATTTTTTAACAAGCTTGATTATCTCTTCGCTTGCATTTGAAATGACGGTACCGCCTCCGCAATAAAGCATGGGACGCTCAGCCTTAGTGATAAGCTCAATAGCGTTAGCTATATCCTCATCTGTGATGGAAGAAGTCTTTCTTTCGATAGGTTTGGGCTCTTCCCTTGTGTATTCTGTTTCAGCCGCGGTAACATCTTTGGTAATGTCGATAAGTACGGGGCCGGGTCTTCCGCTTTTTGCAATGTAAAAAGCACGGCGAACTGTATCGGCAAGTTTTGTTACATCCTTAACTATAAAGTTGTGTTTTGTGATAGGCATGGTTATGCCTGCTATATCGACCTCTTGGAAGCTGTCCTTTCCGAGCATGGGTACGCTTACGTTTCCCGTGATTGCAACCATGGGAACAGAATCCATGTATGCGGTAGCTATACCCGTTACAAGGTTGGTGGCTCCGGGGCCCGAAGTTGCCAAACATACGCCCACCTTGCCCGTAGAACGTGCATAGCCGTCTGCTGCATGAGCTGCTCCCTGCTCGTGAGAGGTAAGATAATGCTTTATTTCTTTTTGATGCTTGTAGAGAGCATCGTAAATGTTGAGTACAGCGCCGCCGGGATAGCCGAATATGGTATCAACACCCTGTTCAAGCAGACACTGTACAAGTATTTCAGATCCGTTTAAACGCATATTTACTCCTTATTCCAGTATCGCACCTTTATCCGCAGAGGTAACGAGCTTTGCATAGCGAGCAAGCCAGCCTGTTTTGATCTTAGGCTCGGGAGCAACCCATTTTGCTCTTCTTGCTTCCATTTCCTCGTCGGAGATCTTAAGGTTAACCGTTCCTGCATTTATATCGATATCGATTATGTCGCCTTCTTCAATGAATGCAAACTCGCCGCCTGCAGCAGCTTCGGGGCTTACATGACCTATACTTGCGCCACGGCTTGCACCCGAGAAACGACCGTCGGTTATAAGTGCGACTTCTTTATCAAGCTTCATACCTGCAAGTGCGGAGGTAGGGGAGAGCATTTCTCTCATACCGGGGCCGCCCTTGGGTCCTTCATATTTTATAACAACAACATCACCGGGAACTATCTTTCCGCCGAAGATAGCTTTAATGGTATCTTCTTCGGAGTTGAATACTCTTGCGGGACCCGAATGTTTGAGCATTTCGGGAGCAACGGCACTGCGCTTTACAACACAGCCGTTCTTTGCGATATTTCCCTTTAATACGGCGATACCGCCCGTGGTAGAGTAGGGGTTTTCGACAGTTCTGATTATTGTGCCGTCGGCACCTTTACAGCCCGAAATATTTTCGCCCACGGTTTTAAGTGTAACTGTGGGGTTGTCAAGCTCTAAAAGTCCGAGCTTGTTGATCTCTGCCATTACCGCTCTGATACCGCCCACTTCGTTAAGCTCCTCTATGTAGTTACCGCCTGCGGGAGCAAGATGGCAGAGGTTGGGGGTCTTGGCGCT
>CAMOYW010000305.1 GCA_946630405.1 uncultured Clostridia bacterium
GTATTACATTTGCATTTGTGTCATGTAGATTTAATATAGCCTTTTTATCATCTTCAAATAAAAGTTCAACTTCACCTATGGTTTCTTTTTCCGTAAATTCGGAAATAATTTTATCGAACAATTTTATAAAACCATTAATGGTATAACTACTGTATTTTTGAGGATCCGTTTCGGTGGTATATACAATCGTATCTTCATCTATCCATAAATCCACACCTAAAGATGACATTGCATGAGAAAGCGGCAGCACCTGTCCGGTAGCGGGATAATGAGCTATAATATCTTTACCGTTAACATTTCCTTGATACGAAAACATAACATCTGCTGTTATTCCCCATGATTCATATATTTCGGAAAAGCTGAAAATATCATTTTCCCTTGCACCGATGATCCACTTATCTACAGAATCAACAACCTCTTTAACACTTTGATTTGGTGATGAATCGAATATAACGGGCAAGGTCTTAACATACATGGAAACACTGCGCATCAAGCGGGGATCTTTACGACCGTTATAAATAGTTGCGAAAACGGCCGTTTCCGAACCCGTATAAGCCTTTAACGCCATACCGAAAGCCGCAGTAAAAAAAGCACTGCTCTTTACATTATTTTCTTTACACCATTTTTTAACTTTATTGGCACTTGTAATACCGTTTTGTCTCGTGCTTGAAAAATGCTTATCTGTTTTAATATTAGCCTCGGGAACGGGCGCCGTTACCAAATCACAGCCTTCACATCTTTCTTCATACCACTTTTTTGCAGCCGTATACTCTTCTGATGAGCGCAGTTTTATCTCATCCAAGGCAAAATCAAAGCCCGTATAATCTTCGGGAGGAATTACGCCACCGTCATACGCTATATTTATCTCGTACATTAATATCAACACGGAAGTACCGTCCGATACGATATGGTGAGAATCGATAAAAATATATTTTCCGTCTTCACTGTCAATTATTGCCACTCGGCAAAGCTTATTGCCTTCCGTCAATTCAAATGGCTGTACAATGGTATCCAAATCGGGCATATTATCAAGAAGTTCAACATCTATAATGCACTTCTCGCTTCGTTTTGCCATCGGAATACCGTTTATATCGTGCGCAACGGTCACGGACAAATACGGATGAGCTTCTATAACTTTTTGAACCGCATCTCGCAAGCGTATGGTATCCACAGCATCATCAAGCTTATACAACACGGGTATATTATACATGGTAGTACCCGGATTATTAATACTCTCCATATATATACCAAACTGTGTTTTACTAAAAGGATAAAGATTTCCCGTTTCATTTTTCGCACTGTCATTATCGAATTTACTCATATACTCTTCTCCTTTTTTATTATTCTCTTAAGAAATCGCCGATTTTTTATCCTTTAATCAACGTTTCCCTAACAATATCATAATGCGTCGCATACCTAAAAACTCGGATTTTATACAAATGTCAGTAGGTACTTCCTCTTTTTTATTTTCATCATCATTATCCGACTTTATTTCGGGCAAATCATCAAGAAGATCCTTTTTACCCTCATAACGCAATATAACTCCAAGCTTATCATCATTTCGTTCCAATATGGTAAAAGTACAATACGGAGTAGTAGTATTATCATCCAACACATTAAATATTGGTTCAATCATTTTATGTTTTAAAATATCAAACTGTTTGTCGTTTAATACATCCTCGGCAGCTTTACTAAATTCGCTCATAAAATCCAAGTTAAGTTTTCCGCCTTTTAATATCAAAAGATTTTTACGATAAAATCTTCGTATTCCCTTAGGCAGATCTCCGCAGAAAAAGCACAGATAAATAAGCACAATTACTTGGGCAATAAATGAAGCATACCAAGGCGAATTCATTCCAAACCATTTGTTAAGCAATAATGTCATGGGGATCTGTACCACAAGTTGTATCACAAACGCAAGATTTGCTTTCCCCTCTTGTTCCGTTGCGGAAAGATAGTCTATCATTAAAGTATCAACAAAAACCAAAAGTTGATTTAAACTTATAAATCGTATAGCAAACGGAAGCGAACTAACCATAACGGGATCGTCAATTTTATACGGAATCATTGCCAAACCCGGCCATACACAAAGTATCACTATCGGCACTAACAACATGATAAAGCCAAACTTTGTTAGAATGCGTTTTACAATAAGCATACCGCTTTGATTCTGTTCTCCGTAATACGCCGATGTCATGGGATATATAGCATCCGTACAACCCGCAATTACAATGGTAAAAACAAGCGTAAGGTTTTCTACAACGGTGGAATTACCCAAACCGCTTGTTCCCGCATCCTCGCTCAAAACAAAATTTTGAACTATCAATTGAATTGCAAAAAAAAGATACATTACCGCTTCGGCAGAACCGGGTTTAAATATTTCCAACATACTCGGGTCGCCTTTTTTTCGCTCGGGTTTAACCAAGCGACACAATCTGTCTTTTTTGGTAAAGTGCAACAAATACACAAGAAAGCAACATACAGATCCCATAACGGTTCCAAATGCTACGATCCATATTCCTTGCCCGAATACATAAACACCTA
>CAMOYW010000306.1 GCA_946630405.1 uncultured Clostridia bacterium
TATCCTATTCGGGTATAGGCGGTAAACGTTTATCGGGCTTTGGAAAATTCAGCTTCACCAAAGAAAGCGGCGAACACTTAAAAAATAAACTTGAAGGCAACTTTAATATATACATGAGCCTTTCAATATCTATGACAGAAGGTGACGAACTAAAGAACATAATACCCGGTGCAAGCTATGAACTGATAAAAAGAGGCGGTTTTATCTTTTCGGAGAATTATTCCATCGATCCGTCAAAGAAGAAAAATATGTATTGCTTTAAAGGCGGTGCCTGCTTTGACAAGCGCTTTAACGGCAAAATATTCGATGTATCGGACAGCGGTTCCCACCCTGTTTATCGGTATGCAAAGCCTCTTCTATTCGGCATAAAATAAGGTGGTGAGTCTATGCTTAAATGCTACAAGATCATAATCGAGACACTTGCACCCGTTCATATAGGGAGCGGGCAGGAAATAAAAAAATCCGAATACGTATATGACAAAGCAAACGGTATGCTTTATATAATGGATACCTATAAACTCTTTGAAGGTTTAAAAAAATTAAATCTACTCGACCGCTTCGAGGAATTTATGCTAACGAGCCGAGAAGCTACGATGACCGATTTCATTGCAAAAAACGGGATCAACCAATACAAGGATTGGGCAGCGTACAGTTACAATGTCGGCAAATTCGGAAAGTATACAAACCCCATAAAAGGATTTATAAAGGATGCTTACGGCTTACCTTATGTACCCGGCAGCAGTTTAAAAGGTGTGATAAGAAATGCACTTCTATCAGCTCTATTGCGCCAGAAAAAAGAAAACTATCTTGTGGTAACACAAGAAGTTTTATCCGAAATCGAAAACGGAAAGCCCAATAATAAATTCCTTTTGAAACAATCATCAGATCTTGATGTAATGACATTTCACTCGGTAAGAAACGATAAAAACGGAGAGCCCGCAAAAAAAACAGATGATGCCGTCAACAGTAAAATGCGTGGTCTTATTATAAGCGACAGCAAACCGATATCAAAAGAACATTTAATCGTTTGCAAAAAAGAAGATATGACCAAAAACGGTGAAACCAAATCCATAAGCCTGTTAAGAGAGTGTATCTCTCCAAAAACCGAATTGGAATTTACAATGACGATAGATACAAATGTATTTAAATACAGTGCAGATACACTTGAAAAAGTTTTAAATTATCAACATACCTTTATCAAACAAAACTTCAACGACGTTTTTGGTTCAAGAGCAAAAACAGACAGTATGAGTGGCACTTTACTTTATTTAGGCGGAGGCACGGGATATGTAAGCAAAACAGCAACGTATTCACTTTTTTACAAAAAAGACGACAACACAAAGTCTGTAAAGGAAACAAGCAAAATATTACATAAAGTTTTTTACAAAAAAAATATGTCTCCAAAAGCAGAAAAAATGTCATCACATATTAACGATTTTAAAGAATTGGGTATATCCCCCAGAGTCAGAAAATGCACTTCATACAAAGGAGAAATATACGACATGGGACTTTGCAGAATAAACATACAGGAGATATAACCATTTCAATCATATTCCAAACGGTTTACGGCTGTTATCATTTTAAAAAAGCTCGATTTATGACTATATGTACATAGCTTAAATCGAGCTTTTTGCATATCATTATTTAAACTTTTATTCCCCTTGCCCTTGAATTATTCCCGGATATTGTATATAATAGCATTATTAAATTTCAGAGGTGATATGATGAATACATTTGAACTTGGTGAAAAATATGTGATGCATACATACAACCGTTTTCCCATTACACTTGTAGAGGGAAAGGGAATGTATGTGTATGATGAGAACGGGAAGGAATATCTTGATTTTGTGGCGGGAATTGCCGTGAACTCTTTAGGTCATGGTTATCCTAAACTTGTAGATGCCATAACGAAGCAGGCACAAAAGCTTATACATGTATCCAACCTTTATTGGACACAGCCTCAATGTCAGCTTTCTCAAAAGCTTGTGGAAAACAGCGACCTTAAAAAATGTTTCTACTGCAACAGCGGTGCCGAGTCTATTGAGGCGGCACTTAAGGTGGCGCGCAGGTACGGCAGTTTGCACGGCGGAAGGCAGGAGATAATTACCATGTACCATTCCTTCCACGGCAGAACCTTTGCAGCTGTAACGGCAACGGGTCAGGCTCACTATCAAGAGGGGTTCGGCGATATGTTCCCCAACATTAAGTATGCCGAATTCAATAATATCGACTCCGTTAAAGAAGCCATAACCGATAATACTATAGCTATACTTGTTGAGCCCGTACAGGGCGAAGGCGGAATAATACCCGCAAAGAAGGAATTTTTACAGGAACTCAGAAATATTTGCGACGAAAAGGATATGCTTTTGCTCTTTGACGAGGTCCAATGCGGCGTGGGAAGGCTCGGAACGTTATTCGCATACCAAAGCTTCGGTGTAGTGCCCGATACGGTCTCCACCGCAAAGGGTATAGCAGGCGGTATTCCCTGCGGCGTGATGCTTGCGGGAGAAAGGGTAGCGGATGTGTTTAACCCC
>CAMOYW010000307.1 GCA_946630405.1 uncultured Clostridia bacterium
ATATCTCTGCTCTTGACTGGACGGAGGAGCATACCCTTAAAGATGTGGCAGATGAGATAGATGAGAGCAATATAGAGGATCTGGAGCTGAGCTTTGGTGAAATAACCGTTTCCGCAGAGCCGAAAGGCTACACACGACGTGAGATAATGGGCTTTATTGCGGCGGTCTACGGAGCGGTTTACACCATGGGAAAGGACGGTAAGGGGGAATTTATCCCCCTTGCTTCGGGTACGAGCCGGATACCGAAAAGCGAAATATACTCTTTTTCTTCGGCGCTTACTCCGTGCAGGGTGACGGCTGTGGACTTCGGGGGAGGGTATATATACGGCAGTACGGACGACACGGAGGACGGCTGCAAAAGGATAGTGCTTGCCTGTTCCGTGCCGATATTGCCATACCTTCCGAGCGGTACGGCGGAGGCGGTATATACAAGGCTGAATGGCTTGACCTTTTATCCGTCCGAGGGGGAATATGCAAGCGGATGCGAAGCGGGAGCCGTGCTTACGTCGGGAGATGTAATTACACTTGCCGTAGACGTTACGATCGTGTACAACGGCGCATATCGTTACATGATAAGCTGCCCCGAAGGAGAGAACGTAAAAAAATATATTTCAAGTGATACCGCAGAAAGAATAAGTGAGGACGGAACGGCGGAAAACAAGGCGGTAAGCGAAACAGCGGCAAAAAGTGTGGGTGAATACGGCGGTTTTGCGATACCTGCCACACTGTTTAACATTCTGCCAATGTACTTTTTGAGAAGCTCGGCAGTCTACAACAGGGCGGCAAGGACGACGGAAGGATTTGACGGCAGAGCCTACTTTGTGCAAAGACCTTCCGTATTCACACGTAAAAGGACGGTGATACAAGACGGAGCATTGAATGTGTATAACACCGCCTTTACCGAGGCGGCGCAAAGCTATGCGTGGGAAAGCACGGAGCCTTTTACGATAGACGGCAGGCAGCTATACTTCACCGCCATATCGGGCTGTGAAAACGCCTACCGTATGCTCACCCTTACTCCGCCGAACCTTGTTTGGGGAAACGGAGTGAAAAACAGAGATTATGAAGTGCGTATACCGCCGTATTCATCTACCTTGCTTGCGAGCCTGAAATGGGAAAACGAGGTGCCCGTATTTACCATGGGCGAGCTTTCATTGAGGTGCGAAAGCACTCATGCCCAGCTTACAAGGGATGATAAGGGTGTAAGAGTGACGGATGACGGAGTGTATTATTGCGATGACGGTACGAATTGGAAGAAGATAAGCACGGCGGCGGGAATGATAAGGATAGTGGACGGGAGTCCCACAACAGCCGATTTGAGCGGCGAAGACAGCGTACTGGTGGAGTATGACGGTGAAAGCACTCCCGTGATAGAGGGCGAAACCTCTGCCTTGTATCAAGCCCTTGCCGTTTACGTCGAAAAGAGAACTCAGCCCGAACCTCCCGAACCTGTTACGATATTCTCAAACGGGGTGCTGTTCTCGCCCGTGCTTGTGGTGTATAAACAAAGCGAATTTTCGGCGGACTTTACATTCGGGAATACGATAACAAGGAGCTGTGCGGCGGATTTCACATCAACAAACTGTTGGTTTTCCGACATGATAGATATGACGAATTACTCGGCAATAGTCATAAGCATAAGCTCTTTCACCCCGAGCGGACACAGAGGCAATGCCTACGACTATGTGGGGATGATCATAAGCGACGAAAACACACCGCCAACAAGCTACACAAGCGGCACGAGCCACACAAGGCTCGTGAGCGGAGCGGAAATGATGAGAATAGACATATCAAACATAACGGGCAACCACTACATAGCCCTGAACGCAACAAACGGCACGCTGGAAATAGATAGGATATGGGTCGAATGAATTTACCGTAAACGGAAAAATAGTTTACGATATGAGGTGGTATAGGAAGGATCCGACAAAAAAGAACAATTTTGCTGATTGTATAAAAATTGTATGCTTGTATATGCCAAGTAAAGCCTTGCAAGTATGTAATACTAATTCATCGTAGAAATCTTTAGATTTAATGAAAATTAATATGTAATTTGTAGGGAACGACCTGTGTGTCGTTCCGCCATTTTTGATAGCCAAAAATATAAAGATTGCTATGGAGCTTTAGTATAAGTAATGTAATAATGTAAACCCTCGGTGAAAAAGCGATTTTAGCAAGGGTCAAAGTTTGGGACACAGGCGTCGTTATATATTTAACAATTAAGGGATGTGTATTTTCACATCCCTTTAAAAAAATAATTTTCAATTTTATTATGATCTAAAAAAATAATTTGTTTAGGGAACTGCTTAAATTAACGCTTTGAGTGAAAAATCTGTCAATTGCGGCACAGATACCCACCAAAACGGTGGCGATATAGTTATTTGATTTGTGTTAAAATGTAATAGCCTAAAACATATCGAAAAAACAGAAAGGCGGTGAGTGCAAAAAGATGCACCAAAAGAGAAATAATATATGAATAATGTTGTTATAATGACAGGGGTAAGCAGAGATTCGGATAATTTATATCTCTCCC
>CAMOYW010000308.1 GCA_946630405.1 uncultured Clostridia bacterium
CCCGCCGTAAGGTCATCAAGCACTACGGCGGAATATAGTATTTTGCCGTTTTCATCTACTGCACCGGGGAAGATATCAAGCATCATCTCGGGCACGAGCATAACTATGTAAATTATGGTAAGGTAGCTTGTAACGGCAGCCATCAGCTCTTTACGGATACCCGTGTTGTGCTCTTTCCGCTTAAAGAAGGAGTATAGCGGTTCTTTGAAATTTTTTCTGCCCATTAAAGGCTTGCCTTAACTTCGGCAACAAGTGCATCTATTTGTGCAAGCTGCTCCTGCTTAAGTGAGGATTTGACGGTAACCTTGCTTTCAAGTATAGTCATATCCTTCATGGCTGAAAATACCTCGGCTATCTTTTTGTTTGCCTGAGGTCCCCATGTGCCGTTTTCGACAAGAGCAACCGTCCTCTTAGAGAGATTATGTTCTTTAAGCTCGGTGATGAGGGTTTCGACTTTTGTAAATGGTTCGTTGTTGTAGGTGGCACATGCTATTATTATGTGTGAATACTTAAACGCTTCGGCTACGATATAGCTTGCATCTGTCTTGGATGCGTCATACACGGCAATTTTTTTGACACCGCTGTCGGCGAGCTTTCCCGCAATGATCTCGGCAGCGTTTTCGGTGTTTCCGTATATTGAGCCGTATACTATCAAAACTCCCTTTTCTTCGGGTTCGTATGCAGCCCATTTTTTATAGAGGTCAACGATCTCGGAGATGTTGTTTCTCCATACGGGTCCGTGAAGAGGGCATATCATATCTATATCAAGCTTTGATGCTTTTGTAAGAAGTGCACTCACCTGTGCGCCGTATTTTCCGACGATGTTTGTGTAGTAACGTCTTGCTTCCGCTTTTTCTTTTGCACCGAATTCATATTCGTCGGAGAAGAGATTTCCGCTCAATGTTCCGAATGTACCGAATGCATCTGCGCTGAAAAGTACCTTGTCTGTCTTGTCGTAGGTAACCATTACCTCGGGCCAGTGTACAAGCGGAGCCATTACGAAAGTGAGAATATGCTTTCCGAGGGAAAGCTCATCTCCTTCCTTAACGGTAAAGAAATGCTCGTCAATGTCAATATCAAAGAACTGCTTTATAAAAGCAAGTGTTTTGGTATTTCCCACTACGGTAGCTTCGGGGTACTTTTCGATCACTCTTGTAAGTGTAGCGGCGTGGTCGGGCTCCATGTGGTTTACTATAATATAATCAAGCTTTTTGCCGTTAAGTACCGAGCTTACGTTTTCAAGAAAACGGTCGGCGATCGCACTGTCCACCGTATCGAGGAGTGCGGTCTTCTCGTCCTTTATGATGTATGAGTTGTATGTCACTCCGTCGGGAACGGGATAAACATTTTCAAAAAGAGCTATTCTTCTGTCGTTTCCGCCCACATAGAAAAGCTCGTTACCGATTTTTCTTTCGTTATGCATTTTTTCCTCCTCTAATTCTTCTTTCGTGCGGATAAAGTTCGTCATTATCCGAGGTGATAGCAGTGCCTACACCGTATATGGTGAAAAGCTCCAAAAGTATGCAGTGCTCAACGGAGCCTTCCAGTATGTGTGCCCTGTGTACGCCGTTTTCCACGGCATCTATTGCATAGCCGAGCTTTAACGCAAAAGCCGAGTTTACACTTTTAGCGGCTTCTTTTGCCTCTTTTATGCTCATAAAGGATGCCATATCCGACATTTTTATACCCTCTTCCTGAGAAAGGAAAATGACTTTTTCCGCTTTAAGAGCTTTGGCTACCTCGCATGCTACCTCATCCGCTTTTAAATTGTATGCTTCATATTCGTCACTGACCCCTATCGTGGCTATGACGGGTGTAAAATCTCTGTCCAAAAGGTCACATATAAGCTCGGTATTAATGCTTGTGATCTCACCGAAGAAGCCTATATCCGCATCTTTAATTTCCTTTTTATGAACTATTATGGTGCCGCTGTCTTTGCCGCATATACCTACGGCATTGGTGCCTCTTTTTGAAAGAGATTGTACTATGTCTTTATTTATTTTTCCGAGTACCATTTCAATTATTTCCATGGTCTCACTGTCTGTCACTCTGTTATCGTCCACAAATTCTATCTCTTTGCCGATATTTTTGAGCCAGCGGTTTATTTCATCACTGCCGCTGTGTACGATAATGACCTTTACACCGATAAGCTTTAACAGAACGACATCATCTATTACCTTTTTAACTATATCGGGATTTTTCAATACGCTTCTGCCGAATTTGACTACCATTATCTTGCCCCTGAAATCTCTTATATAGGGAAGGGCGCGTGTGAGTATTTCGGCTTTTTCCACGCTAAGTTTTATATCATCCATATCAGGTGTTAATATATCCTTTTTCTTTGCTTTCCTCTATTAGTTCGTACACAAAGGTGCGAAGTCTCGGGTCGGCATTTTTGGCAATTTCATTAAATCTTGCAAGAACCTGTTCGGCTTTTACCTTATTTACGAGCCATTTTTCGCCTCTTGAAAGGTAGTTGAGCATGATGGGTTGTAACCTGTCAAGTGTGTTGGCAAAGTTGGAAGA
>CAMOYW010000309.1 GCA_946630405.1 uncultured Clostridia bacterium
AATTGTTCGGATAGTTGTGGGCATACTTATACCCTACTCCGTGACCGAGCTGCTGTGCTCCGCCGTAATGATTATCACGAAGGTGCGAAGGCACACCGCTTGTTTTGATATGCTTAACATCTTCCATAGCCATATCTATGGCGTTTATAACGGCGTTGGATTTTGGTGAACTTGCAACATATATAGCCGCATGTGCAAGATTTATCCTACATTCGGGCATTCCGAGATATGTAACTGCGTTCATGGCGGCATCAGCTACCACAAGTGCAAGGGGATTTGCATTACCCACATCCTCCGAAGCACATATCACTATACGCCTTGCTATAAACTTTGGATCCTCACCCGCATAAAGCATTTTGGCAAGATAGTAAACAGCCGCATTCGGATCGGAACCTCGCATGCTTTTTATAAAAGCGGAAATGGTATCGTAATGATTGTCACCGTCCCTGTCATAGTTGAGAGAGCGTTTTTGAATGCACTGTTCTGCCGTTTTCAGGTCTATGTGTATAACTCCCGTGCTGTCGGGCTCCGTAGTAAGGACCGCAAGCTCTATTGCATTTAAAGCCACCCTTGCATCTCCCGATGAAATATCCGCTATAAAATCAAGCGCATCCTCATCTATCGTTGCATTGTAAGGTGCAAGACCTTCGGAAGATGTGAGAGCACGCATAACTATAGCCGATATATTATCCTTTGAAAGCTGCTTAAGCTCAAATATTATACTTCTTGATACGAGAGCTTTGTTTACCTCAAAATACGGATTTTCGGTCGTGGCACCTATAAGTACTATCGTTCCGTCCTCCACATAAGGAAGAAGAGTATCTTGCTGAGCTTTGTTAAAGCGATGTATCTCGTCTATAAAGAGGATGGTCTTTTTTCCGTAACCTCCGAGCCTCTGTTTGGCTTCGTCTATTACGTCGACTATCTCCTTTTTACCCGAGGTGGTCGCATTAAGCTGAACAAAATGAGCATTTGTATTTTGAGCGATAACGCTTGCAAGTGTGGTCTTCCCTGTACCGGGAGGTCCGTAAAGTATGATCGAAGAGAGTCTGTCTGCCTTAATTGCACGGTATAACAATGTGTTTTTACCAACAATATGTTCCTGCCCCACAAAATCTTCAAGAGACTTTGGTCTCATTCTTGCGGCGAGGGGCGACTCCTTTTTTTTGATATTGTTTGCCTGATATTCAAATATATCCATTTTATTTTAACAGCATTGCATCTCCGAACGAGAAGAACCTGTATCCCTCCTTAACAGCCTCGGAATATGCGTTGAGCACATTTTCTCTTGTGGAAAAGGCACTTACGAGCATTATCAAAGTGGACTGCGGAAGATGAAAATTAGTAATAAGAGCGTCTATTGCCTTAAATTTATATCCCGGGTAAATAAAAATGTCCGTATTTCCGTTTTTAGCGGGAATAAACCCGTTTTCATCCGATATACTTTCAAGTGTTCTTGTGGATGTTGTGCCCACAGCTATAACTCTACCGCCGTTTTTACGTGTTTCGTTTATAATATCGGCATTTTCTTTGTCAATATAATAATACTCGCTGTGCATCTTGTGCTCAAGTATATTATCTTCCTTAACGGGTCTGAAAGTACCGAGACCCACATGCAGCGTAAGTCTTGCGATCTTCACTCCTTTGGCTTGAAGTTCGTTTAAAAGCTCGGGGGTAAAGTGTAATCCTGCAGTGGGAGCTGCGGCAGAGCCTTTGTTTTTGGCGTAGACGGTCTGATATCTGTCTCTGTCTTCAAGTTTTTCCTTAATGTAGGGAGGAAGCGGCATTTGACCCAATTTGTCCAAAAGCTCTTCAAAGATGCCTTCGTATTCAAAACGCACGATCCTGTTGCCGTCGTCTTTAACTTGAGTCACTTCCGCTACGAGAGAGCCGTCTCCGAACATAACTCTGTGCCCTACCCTTGCTTTTTTACCGGGGTAGACTATACACTCCCAAAAGCCGTTTTCAAGCCTTTTTAGAAGCAAAAGCTCCACTCTTGTCCCCGTGTCTTCTCTTGCACCTATCAGCCTTGCGGGAATAACTTTTGTTTCGTTGATAACAAGACAATCTCCCTTATTTATATATTCCGTAATGTCCTTAAAATGCTTATGCTCAATTTCTCCACTCACCCTGTCAAGAACCATAAGCCTTGATGAAGCTCTGTCCGAAAGGGGAGTTTGAGCTATCCTATCCTCCGGTAAATAAAAATCAAAATCCTGTTTTTGCATTATTCTATAACAACTCCGCTGTAATAGTGTCTTAATATGTCGGTGTAGCTGAATCCACTTTCAGCCATTCCTTTTGCGCCGTATTGGCTCATACCTACGCCGTGACCGTAACCCTTACCTTTTAAGATATAGGTTCCACCCTCGTTTACCGAAAGCGTGAAATTTGTTGAGTAAAGACTCTGTCCCGTACAGGCAAATATACTTCTTATACTGTCGTAATTTACTTCTTTTTTACCCTGTGTACCCACAAAATACAAGCATGAAACTCTTCCGTTGGGATAATAAGAAGCTTCA